>JAWLHF010000063.1:0-19311 GCA_041690515.1 Clostridiaceae bacterium
GCAAGAACATTAATAAGTATACCTACCACTATAGCTGCAATTGGTCCCACAGCCATTCTCACTACCGGTTTTCCTGCTATTTCATTCAATATGTACAGGCCTATCACTACAAAGAAGCCGATCCCCGGAGCCATAGCATTAGCTGCATTCATACCTCCAACCAGCAAAGCAATTTCTAATAGCTTTGACATGGCTGTCCTTATGTTATCACCGGATTTCCTTATACCTGGGAATTTATCAAGGAATCTGGCAATCTGGTCAAGGAGAAGCACCTCAGTGCCAATTACTACTGCGCCAATTACAGCAGCCAGCAGCGGATTTCTCACAAACAATCCTATTGCAAATACAAAGGTCATACCCACAGGACCATAAACGCCTGTAGCAATTGCCGTTGAAGCAATAAGCGGGATAAAGCCTATACCTCTTGCAAGGGCTGCAAAGCCTGCGTCAATGTTCTTTCCTTCTGCGAGAAGATTCAAGGATATGGGGTCACCGGCCATCATATTGGAAGCTGTCGCTGCAGCCACCAAAGCGCCGACAACCATAAGAATGGGAGCATTTTTCTTTATTCTCTTTACTCTTTCGGCAAATACCGAAACAAGATCCACAGCTTCCTCTTCTGACTTCTCTTTCATTGCATATACCAACAATATGATCATACCTACTATAAGTGCTGTTCCTTCAGGATTGATGGTTATGGATGCTGTACCCAAGGTTATAGGTCCGATGACAATTGCAAGCTGCCTTGCAATTACAGAAACCGCCAGGTTTATCAAGCCTTTTTTCGGGCCGTATTGATATCCTGTTGCCAATGCCGGAAAAGCTGCAAAAGCTATTACAATTGGTGCGCTTACTTGTCCCAGACTTCCCATGAAGTTTACGGGAAGTGCTTCAAAAACTTTTACAACAACTTCCAATCCAAGCAATATACCTACGCCATAAAGCGCGCCTATGCCGCCGGCTATAATTGCCCCCCTTTTTCCATCAGGTGAAAAGGTTCCTATTATGTCTGTACCTAACAAAATACAATGTATAAGAAGAATACTTGCTGTTAATGAGAAGGGTATACCAAAACCTATTACCAACCCGAAACTCATAGCAAAGGAAGTTGCTGCCAGTTCTTTTCTGCTCATTCTTCCCTCAATATGCTCCGGCATTATGGGCCTCAACCCATCATTGAAAACGGCAATGCCCATGTTGGCCATGATAGCTGCCAATGCTCCAATCAGGGCAATAAGAATAATGTTCATCGTAATCCCCCTTAAAAATTATTGTTGTTTTTTTAAGACTTCCCTTACGACAAGGTCAACAGCCCTCTCGTAGTGATCCCCGGTAAATCCGAAGGCAACTTTTCCTTCTGCTACCGCATTGACAACATCTTCTTCCTTCGGTGGTTTTCCGGGCATTGAGATGGTTGCACATTTAGCCCTTGTCAATAATGCAAGAGCCATGCTCAGTGCACCTCCTCCTCCTGTATGACAAGCTCCCAGATAATAGTCCGCCTTTCCCATTTTTACATCATTGGCGGCATGCAAATCTGTTTTGGCTTGTACCTCTACCATATCACCTCCAATTTTTTTCACAAGATTTACAATATTGTCCTTTTCAACCTGGCCGCCGACTACAAATCTGATCATCTGCTGCTCCCTCCCTTACTCTCTTAATTTTTCTACAATAGTACATGAATGCAGTGCTATGTATCCCTTCTCGGAATCCGGCAGCCTGATACCCAATCTATCTTCAATCATGCTGTAAAACTCCGGCAGCTCATTATAAATATCATTTTGTCTTATTTCTTCCATGGCTGCTTCATCCATGGGGTTGACCTCTTCCCCTCTCTGTATCCTTGCTAAAGCCATAGCCAGATGAGTAATGAGCATTGAAGCATTTTCTTCAGTCAATACAATAGAGAATTTTCTCTCAAAGCCTCTGTCAAATTCAATGACAGTATCCAGGATTTCCTCATTGATCTCCCCTGCTTGCTTTAAAATACCCAATCGTTCCCTTAACAGCTGGTCCATTCTATCACCCCCCTGAATGTACAATTTTTTGTATATTAATTGAAAATTTTAGTATATAGGAATAACCTCATGATTTATTACCTTCTTCTGCAGCTCATCCACCTCTGAAAAGTCAATAAACCTCCTTAGTATGTCCCCGTATTCCGGATTGTTCTTACTTACCACAACTACTGCTATAGTATCATCTTTATCCATATGACTTGTTTTTGGATTGGAGAAAGGTGATGTATTGAAATTAAGGTTCTTCTCCTCTATCTCATCAACATTCCATATAGCTGCATCAATCTCATTGTTCTTGAGCTTTTGCAATATCTGATTGTATGGAGTTGTAACATATTCTACATCCTTGCCTTCGCACTCATAAGAGGTCAGCATGTATTGGTCTATAGAAGCAGTGTCCAATGCCACCCGCATCCCTGAAGTAATCTCCTTCATATTTGCATCTCTGAATATAATGACATGATTTCCAACATAACTGCCCTCTCCAAATTCATGAATAATCTCAATACTTGAAGACTTCTCCATTTCAAGGTTTGCAGCAAGTTTTGATATTATAGCAAAATTGTACTTCCCCAGAGTCAGAGCTTCTATTCTTTTAGTTGCGCCTCTCATAAACGCCAGGCTGAAGGGGATATTGCCCTTTTCGAAGGTCTTATAGAAGCCTGTGGCAAGACCTTCGTACCTCTTGGAGTATGGAAGCGGCATTACCCCCATGATGATACCCAGGTCTGATATGCTCCAAAGCTTATTGTAGTCAATTTCATCAATAAATGTTCCTAAATGCCCTCTTGACTCCAGTCTGATAGCCTCTGCTTCTTGAAGAAACTTCAGTGCCGCCTGCACCGTCCCTCTTCCCATTCCAAAGCTCTCAGAATATTCACCTACAGTCTTAATTCTATATCCTTTATGATAGCTCATCATTTCCTTGGCAAGCAGCATAGTAACTCTTCCGTTTTTCGACATCAACTGCTTTTTATATTGATCCATTTTTTCCAACCTTTCATTAATATACAATAATTTGTATATTGTATATTAATTTTATCACATAATCTTTTCCAGTTCAAGTGAAACTTTAAATATGTGCCAGGCACGACAGATAGACAGTTATTTAGCAATACTGCAAAAGCACTGCAGCCAATCGCAGTGCTTCCTAAGTATGCCCATATTACGCTTGAATAGAGACAAGGATAACCTATATCAATTATCTTCAATGGTACTGACTATATCTTGAACTTCTGTCTAAGTTCTCCTGTGTTATGAAAACCATAACACTGTTATGTGAATAATGACATTTTGAGCGAATCAGGAATGTTTCCTTCCTTTTTGTGCTATTAATAGTACATTTCCAGGTAATCTTCCACATCAGCTCTTGTGCCTGTAAAGGGGCCTGGCTTCTCCATTTTGAGTGAAACCAGAGCAGCTGAAAATCTCAGTGCTTCTTCAATCCCAATATGTATTCTTTCTGTTATATATGCTGAAAAACATGTGTCGCCTCTTCCTGTCCTGCCTGAGAGATTTCTAGGCTTAAGAGGCTGCGTATAGAACTTCCGGCCATCATAAACCATCACTTCAGTATGATGGGTTATCATTATTTCCTTGGCTCCCCAGAGATATAAGCATTTTGCCGCTTCAGTCATTTCCTTTTTTCCTGTAATTATTTCTGCTTCAGCTGCGTCAGTTTTTAAATAAGTAACCATGGGCAAGTATTTTTTCTTATCCTTCCAATCGTGAAATACCATGGAATCATTTTCAACACAGCGGAGAAGGCATTGCACATCTACTGCCGCTTTTCCCTTCCTGCTGACATGCTCGATTATCTCTCCACCAATATCTCCATACATAAGGCCTGCAATATGGTATATCTCGGATTCTACCTCAGGAATATCCGATACTTCATAGGGTTCAACAATACTAAGTGCAGTACATGTCCTTCGTTCTCTGTCAGCGGTATGGTATTGGTTTCTGATAGAGGTGCTGGTCCTGGAGTCTACGGGGAATACACTTATTTCCGACCCCGGAGGAAAAACCTCCATAGGATCAGTCTCATTCTTATTGCCTTTTGTGAGAACCCCTACCCTATGACCGGTATTACGGGCTGCATACGCTGCCGCCACAACAGCTCCGCCAAGTTCCTTCCTGACGGTGCCTTCATAGTCGATGTTTATATCCCTTGACAGCTGACCAATAATAAATGTATCGAACTTTTTCTGCTGCATATTTTCCTCCATTACTATCATATTGAATGTTAAATTGTTTTTTCCCATTCCTTTTCTTTTAGATTTGTATAAATATATATAACTGCTGAAACTGATGAAAAAACGAACATAACCACAGAGAGAGCAGCTGCAAGCTCATAGTTGCCATATTCGGAGAATTGCTTTCGCAGATATATGCCAAGCATTACGGGGTTGTTGCCGCCCATGACATAAGGAGTTGTAAAGGAGCTGATATTGCTCATGAAGACAAAAGTCATGGCTATAACTACATCCTTAAAGGAGAGGGGTAGAATCATTTTTAAAAATACACTGATCTTTCCCGCTCCCACATCTCTTGCGCTTTCCACTATTGAGTCAGGAATGCCGGAGAGTGCAGCTACAATAATCATGGTGGCAAATGCAATATTAAACCAAAGATTCATTACAATGATTCCGGAAGCGTTATACATAAGACCCGGCTTAAAATTATATCCGAACAATTGTGAAAACCTGTTGAGAAAGCCTGAATCCCTTATTATCGTTATCATTGCATAAACTGCTACAAGACTGGGAATAAATCGCGGAAGCAGGTATATTGTCCCGATGAACCTGCTAATTTTGCTATCGCTGAAACGCAGATACAACGCCAATATATAGGATATAGCCATTGCGAGAACAACAGTTATTACCACTATCCATAGAGTATATACTATATTGTCTACCGACATTTTATCAGTAAACAAATAGGTATAGTGTTCAAGGGTAAAGCTTCCGTCTTCACTGGACCTGAAACTGCGCATGACTGTATTAATTATAGGATAAATTATTATACCAAAGGTAAGAATCAACGCCGGGGCCAGCATCAGTACAATGAACATATATGTCTTCCATGTTTTCTTTTCCATGCCCTGGTCTCCTTTCGGATGTTTTACCTCTATGCGGCATTCCGCGAAATCTCAGAATGCCGCACGGTAAATGTACAAATTATTGCATAGTAGCTATATTCTCATCCCAGTATTCATTTCTTTTATTGCTAAGCTCTCCGTTTGAAATAACAGTAAAGTTTGAGATATCAAGGTCCTTTATCATATCTTTGGCTTTTGAGTCTATGGTTGAGCCATCTATAACCGGTACTGCAAATATAGTTTCGAGACAAAGTTTCTGTGCTTCAGGAGATATCATGTAATTAATGAAATCATATGTTTTTTCAGCGCCTCCGCCTATACTGGGAACAGCCAAAACAACATCTGTACCGCTTAAAGCCGGGTCGAGCTGATATATCTTTGTGCTTTCAGGCAGAGTACCCTGTGATATATTGGTCAATACCTGATCAGCCCAAGCTGGGATCAGATCAACTTCCTTATTGATGAGCAGATCAAGAGGACCCTGGTTCTTATTTGGATATACAACTTTTCCTCCTGATTTATACATATAAGGGTGTATGCTCTTCAACCATTCCCAGCCGGAACCCCACTGATCCACCCACTTTGCATCGGTGGATACTTTGGCTTCATCAGGAAGATCTTTGTAAAGTGCAAGATTTACGAATGCTCCGCCGGCTCCTCCCGAACCAGGGGGATTATAGGCAAATCTGCCCGGATTGGCTTTTATCCACTTATCCAGCTCATCCCATGTTTTGGGCGGATTCGGTAAGCGCTCAGCGTTGTATGCCATGATTACAGTTGTTCCTCTATATGGAACAACGCATTCTGTATAAAAGCCGGATTTCATTTTGACATTTTTAAAATTTGGTATTTTGGAAAAATCCAGGGGCACGAAAAGATCACCCTCGGCTTTCTGCACATACTCAGCAAGAGCTGAGCCGTTTTCAGCAATTAAATCAAAATCTGTATTGGTTTTTCCCGCCAGTTTGGCTGCAGCGATTCTATCGCTTAGCTTTTGATCGCCGGAGCCGGACATTAGAAACTGAAGTTCAACCACACTAGTTGATTCTGGTCTAGCATTGTATTCGCCTACAACTTTTTCGAACAATACCCTTACATTATCCGAGCCGCTTGCCCACAAGACAACCTTAGGTTTTTCGGTAGAATTCCCAGTGGAATCAGTTTCACTATTTGCCGGTGTGTTACCCCCTGTACATCCGAAAAGCATGGTAACTGCAAATATAAACAATACTGCCAGCACGATACCTCTGTTGACTTTCATGTTTTATACCTCCTTTAAATACTATTTGAAAAATGAACGTTTTCCGACTTTAGACCTGTCACCTCCCTGCTATTGGGAATAGTCTTATGCCTGCAAGTTTAATTGAAAAATTCATGAGCCTTGGTATAGGAAAGAGTTACTTGCTGTCCGGGATGGAATGATACGGCATCCTGGCCTGCAATGAAAGACCTTATTATACCGCATTCGGTATCCACAGTTATTTCAGTATAGTGGCCCAGTATCATAACAGCTCTTACCACTCCCGCCAACTCTTCCTTGCCGGAAGAATTTATTGCAATGCATTCAGGACGAACTGCTATGGTTCTATCGCTCCGTTCAATAAAATTCATATCCCCTATAAAGCTTGCTACATAACGGTTGGCCGGTTTATCATATATTTCTGCGGGAGTACCTATCTGCTCAAAACAGCCTTTATTCATGACCACAATCCTGTCAGATAAAGCCATTGCTTCCTCCTGGTCATGGGTAACAAATACTACTGTAATATTCAGGTCAATCTGGATCTTACGCAATTCTTCACGCATCTGGGAACGAATCTTTGCATCCAATGCAGAAAAAGGCTCATCCAGAAGTAGCACATCGGGCTTTAAAAGCAGGGAACGAGCAATAGCTATTCGCTGCTGTTGACCTCCTGACATTTGTCCTGGGTACTTTTTCTCCATACCTGCCATTTTTACCAGCTCAAGCATCTCCATTATCTGTTTGTGCCGATCAGCTTTTGGGATCTTTCGAAGTTTCAATCCAAATGCCATGTTTTCATATACAGTCATATGAGGCCAAAGGTTATAACTCTGAAATACCATAGCTGTAGGCCGTTTTTCCGGCGGAAGATTCTCAACATTCCTTCCGTCTATTAGAATAGAGCCTTTGGTACAGTCAAGAAAACCTCCGATGGTGCGCAGAATTGTGGTTTTTCCGCAGCCGGACGGTCCAAGCAGCGTAATCAGCTCTCCTTTATTCACCATTAGGTTTATATTCTCTACTCCGTCTCCATTTTTATATTTTTTTGTCATGTCACGAATCTCCAGCTTCACTTCATTAGTCATCTACTTATCCCCCTTCAAGATTGTAAAAGCCTTAATTCATTTTGTAACCCTTTGAAAGGGTTTCTGGACCAACATACTTTCTCATAAGCAAAAGCAAAATAATATTCGGTATTATGAGGATAAGGGCAAATACGGCACCTGCTGTTGCCGGATAGTCAAGTATGACTCCGTACATCTCCACCGGCATTGTCCTGTATTTGGGAAGTCCGACAAGCAATGTTCCCTGATTTTCACCCAGGGAAGCTATAAAGGTGAACATTGCGGCTACTGCAATACCTGGCCATGCCATAGGAAGGGTCACATGAAAAAAGGTACGTATGGGTCCTGCTCCGACATCCCGTGCTGCTTCTTCCTGCTGACGGGGAATACTGCGAAAAGCTCCTGCAGGCAGCCAGACCATTAACATTATTGAACCCAGCATGTGGATAAGGAGTACCCCGAGGAAAGTGCCCATAAGATTCAGCTTGTAATAGATAATGCCAATTGAAGTATAGAGTCCTAAATGCGGAAATGCATTACCTATCAGAAAAGACAGCATGACCATTTTCCTGCCCGGAAAGTCATAGCGAGCCAGCACAAATGCGGCAGGCAGACAAATAACCAGTGAAAGTACTGTTACAATAGCAGCAATGGTAAAGGATAAAGAAATGGAACTTACAAGGCTTCTTTGACTCAGCACGTACTTCCACCATTCAAAGCCGAACTTAGTGGGCAGCACATACGGAACTTCATATTTGGATGCAAAGGCCAGCATAAACATATGTAATAGAGGACCATAGAAGAAAAGAATAAAAACGATAAGAATGAGAAACTCAAAGAACTTTTTACGTCCCAGCGTATGATACCAGCGTATTGGGTTTAAAAACATTATATCAAACCTCCGCCTTTTCTTATTAGCTTTTACATCAAGCCTGTTAAAAGCCAAACAGGTCTTTTCTCACTGATTTTGCTGTGCTTACATTTAGTGTAGTCACGTTTTCCACATTGCTTTTTAGGAAACGGGTTATCTCCGTTTCATCATTGACAGTCCAGACTGAAAGAGGAATGCCATTTCTATTGAATTCTACAACTCCCTCATCTGTCAAGCAGCGGTATGGAAGGTTTATTCCTCTTACCCCCAGCTGTCTGCACTTTTCTGAAAGGGTGGATATATAAGGTCCAATATCAGTAATTACTTCTCTTAGATGCCTCCACGGATTTTGGTAAAACATGTGACGTGATATTTGTGCCTTTTCTCCGGAAACAAGTTCAAAATAGATTTTCTCCAGAAGGTTTTCAGCATTCATATAGATATTGGCCATTTTCTTAACCTCAGGATACTTTTCAAGGAAAGTTGGTGCAACCAGACCGGTCAGAATCAGACGATCCGGTCCTATTCCATAGCTTGCGGCTAAAGTCGCTACCTCAAGAGGAAGATTATCATCCTTAAGGTCACAGTTTATACAGATTTCAGGATGTTTCCCGGCAATTTCAAATACTTCTGTCAGTCGAAGACAGGAGTCATAAACGTCCTGGCTTTGTTGGTTGTGTGTAAGTACAAGAATGGAATTTTCGTCCCTGCGTATATCAATCTCAAATGCATCTGCTCCCAGAGAAATACACTTTATCACTGAGTCCAGGGAATTTGCTGCCGTTCCATCATTTCCGGTATGCCCAGTTATTATAGGAAATCGCATTTTCTCACCTCCATTAGGTTTCATCAATTTGCAAAATGAAACCGGTTGTATTTTTGTTAAAAAGATAAAACCTTCTTTGAGGTCTTTTTTATTCAATTTCCACCTTTGCTATATTGACATTTTCACTGTAATAAAATATAATGAAACCGGTTGCATTAATAGTATATTACCATATAGTACTATACAATACAAGACTTTTTAATTTTTTTTAATGGGAGGACAATGCAAATGCCCGTTAAGCTTATTGATATTGCAAGACTTGCAGGTGTTTCTAAAGCAACAGCGTCCCGCGCACTTCACGGATCACCACTTGTTAAGGAAGAAACCAGACGCCTTGTCATGGAAAAGGCAGAAGAGCTGAAATACAAGCCTAATTCTCTGGCACAGGCAATGGCGACCAAGAGGTCAGGGATTGTAGGCTTTCTCATGTACAAGAAAAATCCTCCATATGTCTCTCACAGCTTTTTCGGCCCTGTCCTGGACGGTGCCATAGAAGAAGCTTCCAACAGAGGCTACCATATAGTTCTGGCAGCTGCAGATGATATGGAGGATACCTTTGATGAGCATTTTATTCAAGATAGTATCGATGGAGCGATGCTGGTTTCTTTTTATCCGAAGGAGGTTATTAAAGAATTCGAGCGCAGAGGCATACCCCTGGTTGTTATAAATGATTTCGTAGAATCGAATAACAATGCCTTTGTTATTGATGACAACTATAATGGAGCCTGTGCTATCATGGAACATTTAATAAAGGATAGAGGCCACAGTAAGATTGCCCATATCACGGAACGTCTTGAACACCCAAGCTTTCACGCAAGATACCGTGGTTTCCTTGATATGCACGAAAAGCATAAAATCAAGCTGTACAGCAAGCCTTATACGGCTCGGCATACAACATTTCAAGAAGGATCCAGGGTAATGGAAAAAGTACTTTCCCGGAAGAATCTGCCTACAGCTGTTTTTGCTGCCACTGATACTCTGGCTCTGGGGGCGATACATGCAATAAAAAAAGCAGGTCTAAGAGTACCCGAAGATATTGCTGTGGCAGGCTACGATGACATAGCGGCAGCCTCTATGAGCGATCCGCCTTTAACAACAGTATCAGTAGACAGACTCCGGATTGGCCGGTCAGCTGTTACTGCCCTTATAGAACAGATTTCCGAGCCGGGAAAACCAAGCCGTGTTATTACAATAAAAAACAGGCTGATTGTAAGGGATTCTACATGAGCAGGATGGTACCAGATAGAAGTAAAATACTATGCCAATAATGCACAAAAGCACTGCATATAATTGCAGTGCTTTCCCGACCGACAGCTCATAGGGACATCCCCTCTTATGACGGATACTCCGTATCCTATCACTCCTTTTAGAAGAAGGGCTATCGTACGTCAACTCTCGGGCTAATCTTGGTCACAGCTCGACCAGCGCAGTCTGTAGTTTAACATTCCCTCCGATGTACACCTACAGACAGCCTTACAGCTTTGGTAGTGACGTACCCAGCTAAATGACGCCCAATCCCAAGGTGCGGGAACCCCGGGTATTATGCATAAATTATAAAAATGCCTCTTGTTCAAGTTTAGAACCTACTTCCAGCATTGAGCGGATTACATCATGAAACTCTACAAAACCTTGATTATCTAGCAGTACCTTAAGAGCATTACCATATCGTTCATCAAACTTCATCCAATAAGGCTTCCTAGACTGGAATGCTTCTCGGTCCATCATGTATGGCTTTAGCCAAGGGATGATTTCAGATTTAAGCCTATTGAATATCCTGAATCCGCCTAAGTCAATGTCACCCCAATGAAAAAACTCTGTATCATTTCGTTTTCCTGCTTCATAAATTTTTTTAAAGAAAAGTCCTTTTACAGGACTGTAAAACCCACCATGATAGATAACCATCTCGTCTTTATCTTTTCTTTTCATAATATAATCATCATAATTAGCCTTATTCTCTATAAACAATACTCTACTGATGGACCCAAGAGATTCAATATCAATTTCTCTTGCAGCCCTGGAATTTATACAGCTTCCATAACGAAAGACGGAAAAATCAAATAGCTGTCCATACAGCTTCCCCCGTACTTCACCACAGAATTCAAATTGCTCTGCAGCTTTTACTATCCCTAGTTGTGCCAGTACTTCTTCATCAAACCGCTCTTCATCATTTATATGTTCTAGATTCAGATATTTGAATGCAATGGTTGCAAGTCTCTTTCTTATATGCTTCTCAAAATACTTCGAATCCCTATAGCATCTTATGCTAAAAACTCTTTCTAGGCACTCCTCTTCTCCCTTATCATGTATTGCCTTTAAAGCGGCAAGTATCGAAGCTGCAATTTCCTTATCATCTGGCAGCAAGGGACTGAGACTCTTTCGTGAAAGAATGCAAGACTCTGCATCATTCAGAAAGTTTCTTATCCACTCCTCTGAAATATCTTCCTTCAATCGCTGTACCAAGCCAAGCACGGCATCAGTCCGAACACTTTTCTGCTGGCGTCCCACCTCTCGATATGCCTCTTGTATATTGCCAGGTCTAAGCCATACTCTCTCAATAATATTATTTTTCTCGTACTTCAGCCATTCAAAATCTATCAGATGCTTTTCCTTCAGCTCCTGCACTACAGAATTCACAGTTTCTTTGACCGTTGACATCTCAATATCATATTCAGGGAATTCCTTTTGATTCATCCTAAGAAATACCCTTCTATTCTGAGTGCCACCCTCTAAATATTGCTTGCTTTTCTCATACTTGTCCAGAAGTCTGTTCAACATCATCCTCTTATAATCCAACGATATCCTCCTCCATCAGTTTCCTTGAATCAAAGGCCTTCACACATGAAGAATCTGCGCTTCGGATAACGCAAAGATTCCTGTCTACCAAGGGTGCAATATCTCCTATCTTTTCAGGTGGAGCTGAGAGGATAGCTTGCAGCCCGAACCGTCTTAACAGCTTTATGCTTTCCTGTATTCTTTCACTATCCATCTTGCTGAAAGCTTCATCAAATATAATTAGCCTCATGGTATTAGAGGAATCATTTTTCTGATGTGTACGATATAACTGAGCAAAAGAAGCAAGCACCGAAATATAAAATGGAGTTTGTGTCTCTCCTCCCGACTTTTTGTGAAGTGTCTTTGATAAGCGTTGTTTTCTGTCCTCCTCGTCCGTCACAATCAAATCGAAATTCAAATAGGTTCTATAATCAGTGAATCTACTGATATTCTTCTCTATTTCAGCTCTCGAATCTGTATTTAGCTCTGAGTCCCCATCGGTAATCTGCCTAAATAACTCTTCAATCGCATCTCTATGCTTGTCTTGAAATATCTGTGAGCTTATGTTATGCCCCTCCATCAGCATTTCATCTGTAATCATGTCATAATATCTTCTATACTCCGGCTTGGGACTGGTAACAAAGCGGTACCGGTCATTTCCAAAACTGCTTTCCTTAAGCGCTCCGTTTAGCTCGTCAATTTGGTTTTTCACGGTATCAATGCTAGATTTGAGCTTTGCCAGGAAATCATCCCTGAATTGATCGTAAGCCTTCTCCTTCGCATCCTGAATCTGTTTCTTGTACCCAGGCAGCTTTATATCCTTCAATTCTTCTAATTCCTTATCATAAGCCGTGTTTTCCACATCATTTATATCATAGGACATTTTATAATCTCTATTATAATCAGAACGCGCAGTCACCAGCTCATTTTTCTTCTTATCTTTCTGGCTTTGGGTGCGCGCTACCTGGGTATAGAAATTATTATATACCTCAGCTGCCGAAGAACGCAGCTCCAATTCCTTAAAAAATCTTGGTTCACCTGTTAAAGCTACCCAATCTGTCTTGTACCTATCATTTATCATTCCTTGGTAAAACTCCACACTTCGCTCATTTTGAGGGATCTTATCCTTCTCTATTATCTCTACTTCAGTATCAAGCCCCACCGCCTTATTATTTAACGCTCGCTCCTGCTTCTCCTGTTCTTGTATATCCATATCAAGCTCTTTAATCATTCCTTCCAACTTTGCAAACCATGTCAAATCAAGTGATCCCAGTTCCTTTATTACAGAGGCATATTCACCTTTTATAGTCTCAATATATCCAGCCTTAGCTATGACATCCAAGGTATTTGATATTTCATTTGCATTCATAGTCTCCATGTTGTTTATAGGTTGTAATAGTGTGAGCCTGTTCTCACAAAGCACAATTTCATTTTTAAATTCCTCCAGCTCTTGCCTCTTCAGTCTAATCTGCTCCTCAATAGCCTTGTGGCCAATATAAGGGAATCTCCACCTTTCGGGATTTAGTTGACGGGCAACATAATTCTGATACAACATACAACTGTCTGTAATCGCACGCTCATATTGTCTGATTTGCTGCAGATTTTGGCATTTCATCAATCGTCCCATTACATAATCTACAAAGAGCCTAGCATACCGGTTATCTGTAATAACTTCTTCCGCCAGACTTCCCTCCAATCTGACAGCCTTAAGGTTTTGCAGCTTACCCGTATCAATAACTCCCCAATCATAAAAGCCATTTTGAAACTTAAGCTGATCGTACACCATAAGTGCTTCCATAAAGTATTCCGGTTCTACAATCAGATAAAATTTCTGGGTATGAAGATATGCTTCAACTGCATTGCGCCACCTTTGATCCTTGATCTCAAGCAGATCTGCAAGTATATGGATTTCTACTGCTTTTCCGGTTTTCTTGCGCAATGCGGTAATAATCTCATTTTTTAGTTCTGTCAGCTTGCTGTCATAAGGCTTTATCCCTTTTCCCAAACTGGCTAAAGCTGATGCTGCATCTTCTCTCTTTCTCTCTGTACTTTCCACCTGTTTTTGAAGGCTGTACCAAACTCCCAAAGCGGTCTCTCTGAATTGTGCGATGTCCTTGCTTATGTTCATTAAATCTCCTTCTGTCATACAGCATAAACTGTCTTGATTTAGGTCAGAAAGCCTTTTAGCATGTCGTATAATTGTATTTTCATAATTCTTAAGCATAGTCCAATTTGCAGATATGGACTCATATTCAGCGCTTTTCTTTATTTTAATATTGTTAAGTGATTTATCCTCCAACCCATTTATACATTCACGCCAGTTGAGACCATATCTTCTCATATTGTTTATAGTACTTCTTAAGGTACTCTCCAGTTCTTCCAGCTTCTTCTCCAGCCGTGCTTTCTCTGCATCCAATTCCTCTTTCTTTCTGGTGACATCCAGAGACATTTTATCTGCTGTTAATCTGTCTCTTTTAATTCTCATTTCAACTATTTCTGCTTGAACTCTGCTTTGCTGCGTTTTTAGAACAGCAATTTGGTTCTCATACTCCGCTACAATACCCTTAAGTTTCAAAAGATTCTCGACGGCAGACTGATGCTGTGCTCTATCAATAATATATTTTTGTATTTCAAGTCTTTGTCTTTCCTCATTAAATCCTAGATACTTACCCGTAATATTTTCTAAAGCCAACACACGCTTATCTATCATATCAGCCTCATATTCAAGTCTTTTATAGCTTCTTATGTTATCTCTCATAAGGCTTATATCTACATTGCCTTTTACATTGCATACATACTCTGTGATGAAGGTTTCAATATTAGTGATAGGTGTAAAGGGCACCGCTTTTTTCAACAAACTAAAATACTTGTTTTTCAGACCGCCAAGCTTCCCTTTCAGAATATCCTGATATCCCCTGTTTGTTTCCGGGAAATTGAATTTGCCCTTCTTATAGTTCTTAAGTACATAGCTTCGCAAATCCTTATAAGACATAGGTACTTTGTTATGAATGAATCCGTTGTCTGGTGTTTCTGAATCCAGAATGAAAAATCTATGTTCGAAGGTGTCGTCTTCATAAGAATCAAAGACAACCCCCAAGGTGAGGCTTCTCTGCTTGATGTCGTCATAAAGCTCACAAGCTATATAGCTGCTGAATCTTCCGGTTCGGAGATAACGGAAGCCTATATCTCCATCATCTCCTATTTCTCCTTTCAAATATCCCTTTAAAGTTCTTGAGGATTTCTCATTTGCCGCTTTATTGAAAAAATAGCCGCTGGTATCACCTAAGAGCAGCAATTGCAAAGCATCTATAATAGTTGACTTCCCAGCGGCATTTTTTCCGGTAAGAAAATTTATATCCTGAAAATCTATGGTTTCATTCCAGAAATAATGCCAATTTATCAATACAAGCTTTTTCAGCAGCTTCATTACAACTCATCCTCCCCTCTTATGACCATTTCCGAGATTGCAGCTTCTGCCTCATATCCGTTTGTATCGTTCTCTTCAGCCTCCAGCAGCTCATACATACGGCTGATCTTTTCATTCGTCATTACGAAAAGAATGGATGGTAGAATCAATAGCTTCGCATCTGCTTCCTCCCATGCACCCGAAACCTTTTGAATTACATTATAGTTTGACAGTAGCCTGAGGGCATCGATTAAGTCCTTGTCAGAAGGTTTCTTTTTCAGTAACCCTAAGGTTATTAGCTTATTAACAATCTGTCCAGTAGTTGTCAATATATCATTTCTTAATGCAACCTTTTCCCTTTCTTCCTCAAATATCAGCCTTATTGTATATAGAATAAGGGTTGAGTTACGATCTAGCCTTATCCTGTTGTATTCATAAATATTGCTGACCGAAATGACTCCATAATTGCTATCCTTCTGCAAAAGCCAACCAGCGAAAGAAAGATAGCTTTCAAACAGTTCGAAATTACGCTCAACAAAACGGTAGTCGTTATTTACCTTCATCATACCCTCTTTAGCATCATAAATATCACGAATGACAAAGGTATGGGACAATATGTAGTTTAACAGTCTTCTTAATTCTTCCTTCTCTGAATTCGCCAATTTTTCATATAGCTCGTTCCACATAATTTACTTTTCCTTTCTTACAAACAGCAGTTTTGGGAGCCTATAACCGCTTTTCTCCAGGTAACCTTCCAAGAACTCCACCTTGTAAAATGCCTCTTTTTCATCTTTTCTCAAAACAGCAAGCATCAGCATAATAAAGGTCTCATCATCCTTTACATCAATATCTTCCATAGCAGCTATATCACTTTCTGCCATCAAATTCTTCATGAATTTCATTACCCTTGTTTGGCTGTATGTGTTTTTCACTCTTTGAAGGAAATCTGCAAGTGCCTGCTCTCCTGCTTCATTGCTGTAAGCCTTAATCTCCATGGATTTTCCATCCTTCTTTTTGTTCCTTGCAGCTCTTACATAAAGTGATCTCTCATCTATATAAGCTTGCTTAAACAGCTCAACAGCCTCTCCCATCTGCTCTATAGATATCCCGCTCACCCCTTTTGGCGCCTGAGATATACTCTTTAGCAGCTCTACAAGCTTCCCTTTGATACTTCTGTCTGCGTTGATTAAGTATCTCATCTTTTCTATAGATGCATTTGTATATTCAGAATTTTTCCTGTCTATATCATCAAGCATTCCATCCAGCTTCTCATATGCATCAGATATTTCGTTGATTTTCATTATAACGTCTTCAGTCGCTGCTTCTTTTGTCTTAAACTTACCTCTCACCACAGCCTGCTCTGACATTTTATCTCTTAACGCATTATCAGCCAGCCATTTCGACAGTATCTTCAAAATTGGGATTTTAAACCTCGGCACAGAGTCAAGAGTCTTAAGAGGATGATAAATTCTGTCCATTATCAACCCTTTATACTCATCAAAATGCCCCTTTAGCACTTCATTGACTGTTGCATAATCATTCAAAGCTTGATGGTATCTTCTGATATTGTTGTGCAGGGTTTTTAGCTCATCAATTAGTAGCACTGTATTATCATAAGCTGTCAATAATGCATTGTATATGAAATCGTCGCGCTCCTGGTCGGCAATCTTTAATGCTGAGTAGGTAGAATAAACATAGGAGTTATATTCTTTAACACTCTCATCTGTTACAGAATATAGCAGATTGATAATCTTGATGGTGTAATAGGGCAAGGTGATATTCTCTTCGAAGGAATCGATCTTATATTCAACGTCAATCCAACCTGTATCCCTTAATCTTCTCAATATATAATGGGCTGTAGAAGAAAGCGTTATTGTGTCTGTGTCTTCCAGACTATCCTCATTGCCTTCTTCTTCCTCCGACATATCCAGTTCTAGCATCTTCTCATCCAAGCTGGCAATCAACATAGATACAATATCAGATTTACTTATTGTCATTTCCTGCTTAAATGCCTTTCTAAGGACAAAAAGTGCCTCCACATATATTTCTTTGTTTTTTGATGCTAAAATCGAAAATAAATTTTGAGGTAAAACTTCAAATAGTCTCATACTTTACTCCAATTTTACGTATATTACAATTACTTATAAAACCAGTATAACAATATTGTCGTTATCTCGCAATTTCTATACTGCCGTATTTATTCAGCTCCTTTGTATCCATTGCGTTCTGCATGTCCTAGCAGATAAAGAAATGCAAATGCAGGTATGCGTAAAAGTTTTCCACCGTTTGAAGCATTATGAATCCCATAATCATCAGCACGTTTTGTGACAACAATAGCAGCAGATGCTTCTCCAGCTAGTTCACTAATAGCATCATCATCTGCAACTGGTGCTTGTTCTCGATATTTCACTTCTATTAAAATATTATTGATATTGGGATAATCAACAACAATGTCTATTTCCTTGTCTTTTTTACCTCCGCGATAATATCCAACCCTAGTAGCCTTCTGATAATAAAATGCCGCAACATGTTTATATACTGCTGTTTCCACCATCTTACCCATCTCCACTGAATCTGTCAGAACTGAATCATCCATAAGCACAGCATTTCTTATAGCTGCATCGGCAATATAGATTTTGGACCTTGTCTTAAGTACTTTACGTCCACCCATCTCAACCGGCTGACTAATATATATAAGGTTTGCACTTTCAAGATATTGCATATAGTTCTCAACTGTGGGCCTTGATACCCCATTCAGCTCCTTAGCAATGGCTTCAATAGAGACTATTTCAGAGGATACATTGCAAAGATATAAAAATATCCTCTCTAACTCCGTAGCGTTTCTGATGTTATAAAGTGATGGCAGATCTCTTTTTAATACTTTATCCACGACGTCCTCACGCATTACTTGCTGTGCCATTAAATCATTATGAGATAAAGCCAGCTCAGGAAATCCCCCGACCTGCAGATATCGAATAAAATGATTTTGAACAGCAGTAAGCTTTATCATTACTTCTGTTCGTTGCTGCTGAGTCATTGAAGCAAAAGCAGTAGGACGTACATTAGCATCTAAGCCTAATTCCTCTATTCCAATCAAGGAGCAATACTCATAAAAAGATAATGTAGGTACCTGTATTACACTCCAACGGCCAGCACCACTTTCAGAGCTGCCTTTAATTAATGCAGGGCTGGCAGATCCTGTTGCAACCATAATTGTATTTGGCTGCATATCATAAATTACTTTTAGCCAGCGATCCCAATCGGTGGCATATTGTATTTCATCAAAAAAGTAATATGCATCTTGATTCGCATATATATTTTCATGGTAGCATTCAAGAATTTCATTAAGTCCACTTAACTTTAACATAGGATGATCCATTGAAATAAATACAATTCTTTGAGGAGAAACGCCACCCCTAAGAAGCGTTTGAATCATCTGGTACTGTACAGTGGTTTTTCCCACTCGACGTGCACCAGTCAGAACAACAGTTCTTCTCAAGTCGGTTTGCTGTATGCGCTTCATAGCTTCGTAATAAGCAAACCTTCGATACTTCTTAGTAAAATCAGGATGAATGTCACCTGTTTTCCACCATGGGTTAAATGCCGTTAGCACTTTAAGAATGTTTTCTTTAGTAATTAAAGCCATTCTTCTCACCTCCACAGTAATATTGTATATAATATCTACATTATATACAACAATTATTAAAGTATACTTTGAACTATTTCAATATTTTTTGAAAGTATACGCTTTATTTGTTAAAGCCTTTTATCATTATACTTATTATTCAATCTGAATTGGTACTCATAATAGCCAAAAAATAAAACACGCAATATTTGATATCACAACAAATATTGCGTGTTAATACACCATCCTCGTTTATGTAAGATTTTCATTGATGACTTATAAGTTTGGTGGAGGCGAGGGGACGCCTTTATCCATTGTCTCCAATGGTGCTGACTATATCTTGAACTTCTGTCGAAGTTCTCCGGCGTGTTATGAAAGCCTTA
>JAWLHF010000064.1:0-19286 GCA_041690515.1 Clostridiaceae bacterium
TCACAACACCTGCGGCAATCTTCCCGCAGTCATGGAGGTTGCAAGAGCAAACGGCCTTATGGTTATTCCGGGTATGGAGGTCCAGACAAAAGAGGAGGTTCATATCATATGTCTTTTCAAAAGAACGGAAGGAGCTATGAGATTTGCTGAGATAGTATATAATTCTTTGCCGGATATAAGGAATAATGAGGATGTTTTCGGCAGGCAGCTGATTTTCAATGCCAGGGACGAAATAATAGGAGAAGAGGAAAAGTTGCTGCTGTCCTCGGCAGCCCTCTCGGTAAATGATATTTTTGTACTGGTCAGAGGCTTTGGGGGAGTATGTATTCCTGCCCATGTTGACAAGCCTGGCTATAGTATTATTACCAATCTCGGATTTATTCCCCCCGAGCTTAAAGTCAAAACTATAGAAATATCTAAGAAAAGCAAGCCGGAAGCTGTTTTCAGAAAATATCCCTTCTTGAGTAAATTCAAGTATATTGTATCCTCTGATGCCCACTACCTTGAAGATATCAACGAAAGGGACTTTTTTATCCAGTTAGATTTTCTGAGTGCCAGTGAATTATTTGACAAGCTGGATAATCAGCAGTAGGGTGAATATTCGAATAATAGTCATAACCATTTATTTTAGCCATATGTAAAAATAATATGCCAAAAATGATAAAAAAATTTAAATATTTGTTAAAAAAATATCTAATGTATGTTACAATAGTGTAAGGCATATTTGATAAATTTATATCAATCACTAGCAATATTATACAATTATAAATAATTTTAAGGAGGGAACTCTTTGATGTCTGACGCTGCAATGAAAGAAAAAATGGAGAAGCTTGAACATATACTTGTAGAGCACAAGAATGTTCAGGGGGCTTTAATGCCGGTACTCCATGAAACACAGGAATTATTCGGATATATTCCTGAAGAAGCACAGAAGAGAATCTCAGAGGTATTAAACGTTCCACTGGCTGAAATATTCGGGGTTGCTACCTTCTATTCAAGGTTCACCCTGAAGCCAAGAGGTCAGTATACAATAAGCGTGTGTATGGGAACGGCATGCTATGTTAAGAATGCACAGGGAGTACTTGACAAGCTAAAGGAAGAACTTAAGGTAGCGTCGGGAGATACTACCAGTGATGGGAAATTCACTCTTGAAGCAACCAGATGTCTGGGCTGCTGCGGACTTGCTCCGGTTATTACTGTTAATGAAGATGTTTATGGAAAGTTAGTTCCAGATGATATTCCTGACATTTTGAAGAAATATTAATAGTTTATAGCAATGAAGGACTTATCGCTGCATATTCTTGATTTGTCCCAAAATTCCGTTTCGGCAGGGGCAACCCTAGTGAAAATCACTATTAATGAAGATAAAGCTTCAGATAAAATGACCATTTGCATTGAAGACAACGGCAAAGGCATGGACAGGGATTTTCTTGAAAGGGTTATGGACCCTTTTGTTACTACAAGAACAAGCAGAAAAGTAGGGCTCGGTATACCGCTTATGCTCGCAGCCTGCAAGAGGTGCGAGGGGAATCTTGTAATAGAATCCGAGAAGGACATAGGAACAAAGCTCACAGGCACATTCAGGCAAAGCCATATAGACAGGGCTCCTGTCGGTGATATGGCAGAAACTATGTTGACTCTTATTCTTACAGGTTCTGACGGAGGTAGAAATATCGATTTTGTGTATAGACATATCATAGATAACAGAGAATTCTGTCTGGATACAAGAGAGATTAGAAATGCCTTGGGCAGCGGTGTTGCAATTGAAGAGCCTGAAGTGCTGATGTGGGTAAAGGATTATATAAATGAAGGTTTAGCGAATTTACGCGGAGGTGTGTAGGATGAAAACAATTCAGGAATTGGAAGAAATCAGAAAGAAGACGCTGGATACAATCAATGTCAGAAAAGATAGATCAGGAACCAGAATAGTTGTAGGTATGGCGACCTGCGGTATAGCAGCAGGAGCAAGACCTGTGCTTCTCTCTATAATGGATGAAGTGAAAAAACACGACCTGGCAGATGTAGTTGTAGCACAGACAGGATGCATTGGCATGTGCAGACTGGAGCCTATCGTTGAAGTATACAAGCCGGGAGAAGATAAGGTAACTTATGTTAAGGTTAACCCTTCAAAAGCAGTCAGAATAGTAAACGAGCATATCATGAAGGGTAAGGTTGTTGATGAGTATACAATAGGAGCCGGAGACAAATAGGAAGGCTTGCAGGACAGAAAACAATTACAGTAATCTGTTAGGAGGTAAATATAAATGGAGATGTATCGTTCCCATGTCATGATTTGCAGGGGTACCGGCTGTACTTCCTCAAATTCGGAACAAATCGCAAAGAACTTTGAAGAAGAAATCAAAAAGCATGGACTTGAAAACGAAGTGGTTGTTGAAAGAACAGGCTGCTTTGGACTCTGTGCTTTGGGACCAATAGTAATAGTCTATCCGGAAGCTTCCTTCTATAGCATGGTCAAGCCTGAGGATGTAGAAGAGATAGTAAAAGAACACCTTGTAAAGGGTAGAGTTGTAAAGAGACTGCTGTATGCAGAGTCTGTGGAAGAAAACAGGATAAAAGCAATTGAAGAAGTTGACTTCTACAAGAAACAAGTAAGGGTTGCATTAAGGAACTGCGGTGTAATAAATCCTGAGAATATAGATGAATATATAGCTTTTGACGGATACAAGGCTCTTGAGAAGGTTCTGACACAGATGACTCCGGCAGAAGTAATAGACACTGTGAAAAAATCCGGACTCAGAGGTAGAGGGGGCGGTGGTTTCCCAACAGGCATGAAATGGGAGTTCGCTTCAAAATCACAGAATGATCAGAAATATGTACTTTGTAATGCTGACGAAGGTGACCCGGGAGCTTTTATGGACAGAAGCGTCCTTGAGGGAGATCCTCATTCAGTAATTGAAGCAATGGCAATTGCCGGATTTGCAGTAGGTGCCGATAAGGGATACATATACTGCAGGGCTGAGTATCCAATAGCTGTTAAGCGTCTGGCAATAGCAATAAGCCAGGCTAGGAACTACGGACTTCTCGGAGATAATATAATGGGAACAGGCTTCAAATTTGATCTTGAAGTCAGACTTGGTGCAGGTGCCTTCGTATGCGGTGAAGAAACAGCACTTATAGCTTCGATAGAAGGACAAAGAGGCATGCCAAGGCCAAGGCCTCCGTTCCCGGCAGTAAAAGGTCTTTTTGGAAAGCCTACAATACTCAACAATGTTGAAACCTATGCAAACATACCTGTAATATTCAACAAGGGTCCTGAGTGGTTTGCGAGCATGGGAACAGAAAAGTCCAAAGGTACAAAGGTATTTGCACTGGGAGGAAAAATAAACAACACAGGTCTCGTTGAGATTCCTATGGGTACAACAATGAGAGAGGTCGTATACGAGATCGGGGGAGGCTGTCCTAACGGTAAGAAGTATAAGGCCGCACAGACAGGCGGACCTTCCGGCGGATGCATACCTGCCAGCGAAATTGATGTACCGATAGATTATGATAACCTTATAGCTTTGGGTTCCATGATGGGTTCCGGTGGACTAATAGTTATGGATGAAGACAACTGTATGGTTGACATAGCAAGGTTCTTCCTGGACTTCACAGTTGATGAGTCCTGTGGAAAGTGCACACCTTGTCGTGAAGGAACAAAGAGGATGCTTGAGATCCTTGAGAGGATAACAGAAGGTAAGGGCGAGGATGGAGATATAGAAAAACTGGAAAACCTCGCAAAGAATATAAAGAGCTCCGCTCTGTGCGGATTGGGACAGACGGCGCCCAACCCTGTACTTTCAACCATAAGATATTTTAGAGATGAGTATGAGGCTCATATTAAAGAAAAGAAATGTCCGGCTGGAGTATGTAATGCACTGCTGAACTACACCATAATAGAAGATAAGTGTAAAGGCTGCGGAATATGTGCTAAGAATTGTCCTGCATCATGTATCACAGGGCAACCGAAGAGCCCATATGTAATAGACTCCGAGAAATGCTTGAAGTGCGGAGTTTGTATGCAGAAGTGTCCATTTAAGGCAATAGTTAAAAAGTAGCAAAGGCTTAGAAGGCCGACTCAGTTGTAATAACTGAGTCGGCCTTTTTCATCTATATTAATTACCAGGGGGTCAATGGAATTCTGGAGACATATTTCCATTGACTTTTCAACCAGTTTTGTTATATTATAATATGCCTGTCTTGCTCCGGCTGTAAGAAGCGGAACTCCTATAAAGTCTATATGAAGGCCTCTGGAAAAAAAGCCTCCGAGAGTCATCAAAGGCGGTACTGCGGGAGAACAGTTGACAAATAGAAATTGCTCATTTATGTTTTTGTCCTTGCACAAAGCGATGGCAAGATTGCGCATAGCAGGTACCAGAGCTTTTGACGTGCCTCTTCCTATTGTATAAACTCGGTTACCGTAATCATCTGTCCCATGTAGTATAAGACGTCCCATATCCTTATATCTGAGTTTGTTGAAATACTCGACATGCAAGATTTCTTGTTTTGTGGGCACTCTGTTCATAGGCAGCTTCTTCAGGTGTATTGCTGAAGCGAGGATGGAGGAATGGGTTCCTCCATAGCAGTTGTAAATAATAACCATAAGTACTCTTCACCTCAAGGCAGATAAGTTGTGATTTGCAGCGACTATTTCCAGTATTCAGCCATATATGGGCAAAATCCTACTAGCTGAGCTGTCTATCTTATATAATTATAATTATTTTCATTTTTCTTTAGTATTGACAGATTGATCATTAATATATTCAGGGAGGTCAAAAACACTTGGGTTGTGTAATGTTAAGTCTATGTACAAATAGCTGCAGCAGGTATATGTAATAATATGTATAATACTTACAACTATTGGTATATGCTGAATTCATGTTAAAAGATTATCGAACTTATTAAAAGCATAGCAAAAGGATTTTGTATACAAGCGTCGAATAGTTACTAATTGTGAGTTTATTGGGAAAAATGTATGATAGAACTGTAAGAAGAGTTTGTAACACTTTTTAGTTGTTGTATACATTGCGGAAAGCTCTTATATTACTAAAGACTTCCGTAATTTATATAGATTTCCAATATTTATATATAATAAGGGGTGAGCAAATTGAATATAAGAACGTTGACGTTCAAGGGCGGAACTCATCCACCGCACAGTAAGAAGGCAACTGAGAATCTGCCTATAGAAAAGGCAAATGATCCTAAGATTGTTGTAATTCCTATGCAGCAGCATATTGGTGCTCCCTGTGAGCCAATTGTGCAGGTTGGTGATGAGGTAAAGGTTGGACAGAAAATAGGAGAGGCTAAAGGCTTTGTATCATCTCCCGTGCACTCCAGTGTATCGGGAAAGGTTGTGGCTGTTGAGCCCAGACTATATTCAGGCGGAATGGCAGTACCCTGTGTGGTGATTGAATCAGACATGCAGTACAGCGTATCTCCGGAGGTGAAACCAAAGGGTGATATTGCAAGCCTTTCGGCAGATGATATCAAGAGCATAATAAAAGAAGCAGGAATTGTTGGTATGGGTGGAGCGACTTTTCCAACTCATGTTAAGCTTGCACCGCCTCCTGACAAGAAAGTGGATACTGTTATATTAAATGGTGCGGAATGTGAACCATACCTGACTTCGGATCACAGACTGATGCTTGAATATCCTGAGGATGTGGTGTTAGGACTGCAGGCGCTTATGAAGGCTCTTGGTGTGGAGAAAGGCTACATTGGGATAGAGACCAATAAACCTGATGCCATCGAGAAGGTTTATGAAGCAGCTAAGGGCATAGATGGTATTGAGGTTGTGGCGTTGAAGACCAAATACCCCCAGGGTGCGGAAAAGCAGCTGATCTATGCTTGTACAAAACGAGAGGTGCCATCAGGAGGATTGCCCGCCGATGCCGGTGTTGTGGTCAATAATGTAGGCACGGCTGCTGCAGTGGCAAAAGCAATTAAAACAGGTATGCCACTGGTTGAAAGAATAGTGACAATTACAGGTGCAGGAGTAAATCAACCCAAGAACCTGATGGTCAGAATAGGAACATCCTTCAGAGAAATCATCGAACAATGCGGAGGACTCAAAGGTAAAGTGGGAAAGGTTATAGCTGGCGGACCTATGATGGGTATAACCCAATTTTCATTGGATATTCCGGCTATAAAAGGTACTTCCGGAATCCTGGTGCTTTCTGAAGAGGAAGCAAAACTGCCTGAGCCATCCAACTGTATAAGATGTGGTAAATGTGTTGAGGTATGTCCGATAAATCTTATGCCTGTAAATATCAGTACATGCTCTCTTGCAGACAAACATGAGCAGGCGGAGGCTTTGAATGCCTTAGATTGTATAGAATGCGGATCTTGTTCGTTTGTATGCCCGGCTAAGAGACCACTGGTTGATTCAATCAGGGTTTCAAAGAGAGAGATAATGGCTAGGCGTAGAAAAGCCCAGTCTAAGTGATGGGAGGGATAGAATTGGAAAACACTAGTTTTAAAGTATCATCATCACCGCATATCAGATCTGGTGAAACAACCCAGAGGATCATGCTGGATGTAATAATCGCACTAATGCCCGCGCTTTTTGCCGGTGTGTTTTACTTTGGATTCAAGGCATTGACACTGACAGTTACTGCGGTAGTATTTGCGGTAGCTGCTGAAGTGGTAATGCAGAAAATAATGGGTAAACCTGTTACAGTTAACGATTTGAGTGCTGTGGTTACCGGTATTCTTATCGCTTTCAACGTGCCTGCATCACTTCCAATATGGATGGTGGCAGTTGGTTCGGTTTTTGCAATTGCCATTGCAAAACAGTGCTTTGGAGGATTAGGATTTAACTTCATAAATCCTGCTCTGGCAGCAAGAGCGATGCTTCTTGCATCGTGGCCTGTGGATATGACCGGCTGGGTTGCCCCAAGAGCGGATGCAGTATCAACAGCCACTCCACTTGCCATTTTGGGTGGGGATGCTACAGGACAGGCACTTCCGAGTGTTATGGATCTTTTTATTGGTAATGTTGGTGGTTGTATTGGTGAAACCTCAGCATTGGCATTGCTTATCGGAGCAGCCTATTTGCTGTACAGGGGAGTAATAAGCCACAGAATACCTGCTGCGTATATAGGGACTGTAGCAGTTCTGGCATTCCTTTTTGGAGGAGTGAACCCTGTTACAATGATTTATCATGTGTTTGCCGGCGGCCTTTTCCTGGGCGCAATATTCATGGCTACAGATTATTCAACCTCACCGATGTCCGCAAAAGGACAGATCATATTCGGTATTGGCTGTGGTATGCTGACTTCTATCATAAGATTCTACGGAGGATATCCGGAGGGTGTATCTTACTCCATACTTTTGATGAATCTTGCTACGCCTCTTATTGATAGATATACTATGCCCAGAAAATTCGGGGAGGTGAAAAAAAGTGCGTGATTATATCAAATTGGCAGGTGTGTTGTTTATAGTATGCGCTGTAGCGGCTGCACTTTTAGGATTTACAAATGATATTACCTATGGAAGGATACAAGAACAGCTGGTAAAAGCCAGTGATGAAGCTAGAAAAGCAGTTCTTCCCGATGCGGATGCTTTTGAAAAGCTGGATGACGGCACTTTTTCCACTATAGCGTCAAAGACTGAGTATAACCTTGTGACAGAGGTATATACAGCTACAGCAGGCGGGAATGCTGTGGGTTATGCAATAAAAGTGGCACCAAAGGGTTACGGAGGAGCCATTGAGATAGTTGCAGGCATTACCATGGATGGTACTCTTCAGGGGATCAAGGTTGGAAACAACAGTGAAACACCGGGATTGGGTAAAAATGCTGCAACTCCGAAATTTCAAGAACAGTTCAATGGTAAAGATTGGGGAAATCCAATAAATGTTATAAAGAGCGGTACTCCAAAGGATAATGAAATTGCCGCATTGTCAGGTGCGACAATAACATCAAGGGCAGTAACAGAAGGAGTAAACCAAGCCCTTGCGGCGGCAAAAGAATTATCAGGTAAGTAATTACGAAAATTTGGAGGTGAAAATAAATGAATCTTTGGAAGGATCTTAGCAACGGACTTTTTAAAGAAAATCCAACATTCAGGTTGGTGCTCGGAACCTGTCCTACCCTTGCGGTCACAACAGCAGTGTTCAATGGTATAGGAATGGGTGTCGCAGCAGCAGCGGTTCTTATAGGATCAAACCTAATAATATCACTTATAAAGAAATTAGTGCCTAACGAGGTTAGAATACCTATATATATAGTGGTTATCGCCACATTTGTTACAATGGTTCAGATGCTTATACAGGCCTTTTCGCCTGAACTGGACAGACAGCTGGGAATCTTCATTCCCCTCATAGTTGTTAACTGTATAATACTTGCTAGAGCAGAATCCTTTGCAGCAAAGAACAAGCCTTTGAACTCGATTATGGACGGGATAGGAATGGGACTGGGCTTTACAGTTGCTCTAGTAGTAATAAGCGCAGTAAGAGAAGTACTTGGAGCAGGAACATTCTTAGGAATGCAGTTGTTTGGAACAGGTTTTAAGCCTGCATTGATTATGATACTGCCTCCCGGAGGCTTCCTTGCATATGGACTTCTTATTGCTGCATTTAATAAATTAACAAGCTTGAAAAAGAGCTAAGGAGGAGGATAAAAGTGAGACTAGGATTAATATTGATTAGTGCGATATTTGTTAATAACTTTGTCCTCTCCAGATTCTTGGGTATATGCCCGTTTTTGGGAGTGTCAAAGAAGGTTGAGACAGCAATTGGTATGAGCTTGGCAGTTACTTTTGTTATGGCTCTGGCATCGGTTATAAGCTGGATGATACAGTATTTCATACTAATTCCACTTGAAATAGGATATATGCAGACCATTGCCTTTATATTGGTAATCGCAGGTCTTGTGCAGTTTGTGGAAATGGTCATAAAAAAGACAAGCCCGACACTATATCAGGCACTCGGTGTTTACCTGCCTCTAATAACAACCAACTGCGCAGTGCTGGGTGTCGCTATATTGAATATACAAAGCAATTACAATCTTATAGAGACTCTTGTACATGGAATTGGCGGCGGCTTAAGTTTCACACTTGCTATAGTGCTTTTCGCAGGTGTGAGAGAGAAGCTTGATATGGCACCTATTCCAAAGTCCATGGAAGGTTTTCCTATAGCAATGATAGCTGCAAGCTTGTTTGCTATCGCTTTTCTTGGATTCCAGGGATTATTCAGCGGATTGCTTTAATTTATTAGTATCACAGTATAGATATAGAAAGTAGAGGTGACTACCTTGATTAATAATATAATCTGGCCTGTCATAGCTTTGGGGGGGATCGCAGTTTTCTTCGGAATTGTACTGGCATTTGCATCAAAAAAGTTTGCTGTCGAAGTCGATCCTAAGGTTACAGAAGTCAGAGATGTCTTGCCGGGTGCTAACTGCGGCGGATGCGGATATGCAGGTTGTGACGCACTTGCCGATGCAATAGCAAAAGGCGATGCAGCAATTACAGCGTGCCCTGTAGGAGGAACGGAGCTGGCAGAAAAACTCGCAAAGATAATGGGTGTTGAAGCTGACAGCATGGAACGCCAGGTTGCAAGGGTGATATGCTGCGGAGATAAGGATAATGCAAAAGAAAAATATGAATACCAGGGCATCGAGGATTGTAAAGCGGCAGAAATGCTTGCAGGCGGCTCCAAGAGCTGTCGTTATGGCTGTACCGGACTTGGTACTTGTGTCAGAGCATGTCCCTTTGATGCAATTCATGTGGTTAACGGGGTTGCTGTTGTTGATGAAGAGAAGTGTACAGCGTGTCAGAAGTGTATAGCTGTGTGCCCTAAGGGAATAATCGAACTTGTTCCTGTATCTAAGAAAGTCAGGGTGCTTTGCAAGAACCTGGAAAAGGGAAAAGCGGTTATGGAGGTTTGCAAAGTAGGTTGTATTGCATGTCAGAAGTGTGTGAAGGCATGTAAGTTTGATGCCATAAAGGTTGAGAACAATGTTGCCAAGATAGACTACAGCAAGTGCGTCAACTGTATGATGTGTGCGGAAGTATGTCCTACAAAGACTATATACGCAAACTTTGCGGAGAGAAAGAAAGCTGTGATCGATGAAGACAAATGCATAGGATGTACAATTTGCTCAAAGCACTGTAATTTTGAAGCCATCGAGGGTGAACTGAAGAGTAAGCATAAGGTGTTGGACGACAAATGTGTTGGCTGCAGCCAGTGCTCAGTTAAATGCCCTAAGGATGCAATTGAAATGAAATAAATAGTATATACGGAAACAGAGGTTGTCATATTTATGACAACCTCTGTTTCCGTATATGAACTGTCGATTATTGGATGTCAAATGAACGTTTATTAAGTTGAAGTCTGACATGTAAAATGTTAAACTAAAGGTTGAAGGCAATATTTGAATTACTAACTAACAAAAGGATAATACAGCATCGACAATTTGCACCTTGTAGTTTACAAAATGAAAATATGTAAATAATAAAGGAGATGAATGTGTTGAGAAGAGAGAGCATCAGAAGTGGATGGATACTGCTGTTAATGGTAGTATGCGGTTTGGTTGTTGGGGGTTTTTTAGGTGAACTGCTGGGTAAATATTTGCCGATACTGAAATATGGATATAATCTGGGTGTTTCTGCCCATGAGTGGAACCTCCATGTTCTCAGGCTCACCTTCGGATTTAACTTCAATATAAACATGTTTAGTATATTGGGGATTCTTTTTGGTATATATCTGTACAGAAAGCTCTAATAGAATAATATTATAACCGGATAGAGGATACTTATGAGAGTGATATTGGCTTCTAATTCACCAAGACGTAAAGAACTGTTATCACAGATAGGAGTTGACTTTGAAATAATACCCTCCAAATTTGAGGAGCACATGATTGATTTGCCGACTCCTGAGCTCGTTGAGCATTTTGCTTATATGAAGGCAAAGGATGTGGCGGCGTCAGTACAGTCGGATGCTTTGATAATAGGCTCCGACACTGTTGTATGCCTTGATGGGATAATGGGGAAACCGAAGAGCAGGGATGAAGCTTATGATATGCTGAGAAAACTCAGCGGGAAGCAGCATCATGTGATTTCCGGAATATGTGTGATAAATAATGCAACAGGTGAATATCTGACAGGGCATGAGGATACCTCAGTAAATATGAAAGAGCTCAGCGACTCTGAGATAGCAGCGTATATAAATACAAATGAACCTATGGACAAAGCGGGGGCTTATGCAATACAGGGTATGGGTTCTTTGTTTGTTGAAAGGATTGAAGGAGATTACTTCAATGTAGTTGGCTTGCCGCTGTTCCGCCTGGGAAAGATGCTTAAGCACTTCGGAATGAATCTTATATGAGAATTCGGGAGGTATAAGTCATGAAAACCAAGGGAGGTCATGGGACAATTAAAGAACTGCCTGTGGAGGAAAGACCTAGAGAGCGTCTGATAAGACATGGAGCAGCAATTCTCTCTAATGCAGAGCTTTTGGCTATACTGCTCCGTACAGGCACGAAAAGCGAGAGTGCAATTTCTTTGGCTTACAGGATACTGATACAGGAACAAGGCCTGCGATATCTGGTCGACAGTGATACAAACCAGCTAAGTGCTATTAATGGTATTGGGACAGCCAAAGCAGCACAAATCAAAGCAGCTATTGAATTGGGCAAACGTTTGGCAACTTTTGAGCTTGGTGTGGACAAGCCTGTGAAATGTCCTCAGGATGTAGCAGATCTGCTTATGGAAGAAATGAGATATCTTAAGAAGGAGCACATGAAGCTGGTGCTTTTGAATATAAAGTGCAATCTCATATCGGTGGAGGAAGTGTCTGTAGGAAGTCTGAACGCCTCAATTGTACACCCCAGAGAGGTTTTCAATCCGGCAATCAGAAAATCAAGTGCCAGTATAATAATGGTCCACAACCATCCCAGTGGAGACCCGACTCCCAGCAATGAAGATGCTGCAATAACAATGAGGATCAGTGAAGCGGGTAAGCTCTTGGGTATTGAGCTTGTTGATCACATAATTATAGGTGATGGCAGATACATAAGTATGAAGGAAAAAGGGTTGTTCTGAAGTCCAATGACTGGAAAATTAACAAAATAATACAAATGGATCTTGGATCGTGAATAACTTGCATTGTACTTGTAAAACATATAATAGGATTTATAGTACTGCTCCTGATATAATACTACATGTAGAATATGAAATTATTAATGCTTTTATTTTGTTAAGGAGGACATCTTAATAATGGGTTTGTTTAATTTTTTATCAAAGGATATAGGTATAGATTTGGGAACTGCTAATACCTTGGTATATGTAAGAGGGAAGGGAATCGTTGTAAGGGAGCCTTCTGTTGTTGCAATGAAGCTGGATGACAATACAGTCATGGCTGTAGGTGATGAAGCAAAGAAGATGATAGGCAGAACACCTGGAAACATAGTTGCCATAAGGCCAATGAGAGATGGAGTCATTGCCGATTTTAACGTAACTCACAGAATGATCAAATATTTCATAGGTAAGGCCTATGGTGGATCACCAGTTGGAAAACCAAGGGTTTTGGTAAGCGTACCCTCTGGCATCACAGAAGTTGAAAGAAGAGCGGTTGAAGAAGCTGCGATACAGGCGGGGGCACGAAATGCAAGACTTATTGAGGAACCTATGGCGGCTGCTATAGGTGCAGGTCTGCCGGTGGGTGAACCTACAGGCAGCATGATTGTCAATATGGGAGGCGGTACAACTGAAATCGCAGTGATCTCACTGGGTGGAATTGTCACAAGCAAATCCATTAGGGCAGCAGGAGACAAGCAGGATGAAGCTATAGTGCATTATATTAAGAGAATGTACAACTTGGCAATTGGTGAACGCACCGGTGAGGAGATAAAGATCTCAATAGGTTCGGCATATCCCCGTGAAGTTGAAGGTTATATGGATATAAAGGGAAGGGACCTGGTGACAGGCTTGCCGAAAACTATCAACATATCAGACAGGGAAGTGCTTGAAGCCTTAAGGGAGCCGGTTGCAACTATACTGGATGGTATAAAGAGCACTTTGGAGAAAACCCCCCCAGAGCTGGCTGCCGACATAATGGATAGGGGGATAATGTTATCAGGAGGAGGAGCCCTTCTCCACGGTTTGGATACTCTGGTCAGGCAGGAAACAGGCATGCCTGTGCAAGTGGCAGAGAATCCGCTGGATTGTGTCGTGACTGGTACAGGTAAAGCGCTGGAGCAGTATGACGAAATAAGCAAATCATATTCAGGCAGGCAAAAGAGGTAAGATAGAGGGGTTGAAAGGCTTGACGGGTAGAGGCGGCTATTGCCGTCTATACGATTATAGTGTGAGGTTGTATGTATATGAAGATTAGAAATAAACTTCTTATTTCTGTTGTAATAATATCAATACTGCTTATTGTATTGATTTCTCTTACCTCTCAAGGTAGGACAAGACCCGGCTTTGCAGAAGGCTTGCTAGGCAGGCTTATTACACCTGTTCAGAGAGTGTTCTACACTTCAGGGGAGTTTTTTAAAAATACCTTTAAAAGCCTTTATGATTTGCGAGACCTTAAGTCTGAAAATGAGAAACTGACTGACGAGGTTGAGCAGCTTAAAGAGCAGAACAGGCAGCTTATTCAAATGGCTTTGGAGAACAATAGGCTCCGCAGCCTGCTTGAATTCAAAAATACCAATACTCAGTTCGATTATATAGGAGCAAACGTTACCGGGAGAGACCCCGGTAACTGGTATGATGTATATACCATCAATAAAGGATCAAATGACGGAGTTGCAGTCAATGATGCAGTAATTGTGGGCTATGGGTATCTTGTGGGTAAGGTTATTGAGGTAGGCACAGATTATTCAAAGCTTATGGCAATAATAGATGAGAGAAGCTCTATAAGCATAATAGTGAACAGGACCAGGGATATGGGAATAGTATCAGGGAACTCTGATTCTGATGTAATAGCAATCATGGAGCTGGAGGCAGACATAGTAAAGGGAGATGACATAATAACCTCTGAGTACAGTACTCTGCCTAAGGGGTTGTATATTGGCAAGGTTAAAAGTGTGGAAAAACAGGAAAGAAAGCTGCAAAAAACCGTTGTCATAGAACCGGCGGTTGACTTTAAAAGACTTGAGGAAGTATTTGTTGTCAAACCGAAGGAGTGAAGTAAACACACTAAGTGAGGGGTAAGCTGTGAGGATAGTTGTAATTTGTGCACTGACCGTTGTTAATATAATATTGGAATCCACTTTATTTCAATACACGCGGGTATATGGAGTAAAGCCTGACTTCGCCATAATGATAATTGTAGCATATGCAATTATGAGAGGACGGGGGTATGGGGCATTTATAGGTCTTGGAGCAGGCTTCCTGATAGATATTATGTACGGCAGAACCATAGGAATCAATGCAATGTCTTATATGATAACAGGATATATCATAGGACAGGCTCATGAAAATGTATTCAAAGACAGTTTCATACCTGCATTTGTATTTAACTTTATTGCAGTCATGATATTTCAGCACAGTTTCATTATTCTCTCATATTTTTCCAACAACTTTCCGGTATCAGGCTTTCCATATGTAAATATGCTCTTAAAAGTAATTTTGCCTCAAGGTTTATATAATGCCATACTCGGTTCGATTGTCTATAGGTATATTTACAAACTGGACGAAGCTTCTTTTATGAATAAACGGATATACTAATAAAAGGTGATTATATGTTTAAAAAGTATTTTAAAAATAGGCTTGATATAGTCAGGGCAGTCACAGTCTTGATTTTTTTGGCTATTGCATTCAGATTGGCTGACCTTCAAATAGTAAAAGGGGATTATTACTGGAAAAAATCTGAGACTTTGAGAACCAGGAAAATCTCAGTGACTGCACCACGGGGTCACATTGTGGATAAGTTTGGGCGTCTTATAGCAGGCAACAAACAGAGTTATTCGGTAAACATAATGAAAACCGAAGTGCCACAGGAGACACTGAATGATATAGCACTTTCCGTAATAAACATAATTGAACAGAACGGGGATACCTATAAAGATGAAATACCGATACTTATAAATCCGATAAGATTCTCCTATCAGGATGATGAGATAAACTGGAAGAACAAGTATGGCATTTCGGAAAATGCAACAGCCAGGGAAGCATTCATGAAGCTCAGGGCGGATTATGAAATACCTCTAGATACTGGTGATTTGGAGGCTTATGAGATATTGAAGGATACCAATAATGTGGAGGTGCCTTTTGATATATCGGAATTTCAATATGATTTCCGGAAGTCTGAGTTGAAGTGGAAGCAAAGTAACGGCTTTGAACCTGAAAAAACAGCTCAGGAAGTGTTTGAAGCACTCTGCGGCAAGTACAAAGTCCCCAGGGATGTATATAATGATGAGCAGGCAAAAAAGATACTGGCAGTGAAATATCTGGTAGGCCAGAACAGATATAAAGCATACGAACCTGTGGAAATCGCCTCTAATATAAAGACTGAGACCAGGGCGATGATTGAGGAGAGCAAGATATTCCTTCCCGGGGTAGAAATAATACAAAGACCTATAAGGTCATATATCGGCAATGATTTCGCAGGTCACATGATCGGATACATGAGCAAGATAGGAAGCGAGCTTGAGGAGCTTTCAAAAAAAGGATATACACCCCAGGATCTCATAGGGAAGGCAGGCATAGAAAACTCCATGGAGGAGTATCTGAAAGGTACCGACGGCTCGAGACAGATAGAGGTGGATGTCAACGGTACTTTGATAAATACAATAAGCGAAATTGATCCTATACCGGGAGATACTGTGTTTTTGACAATTGATAATAAGATCCAGAAGGTTGCCGAAGATGCTCTGGCAAGAACTATGGAAGAGATAAGAAGCGGTAAAGGGAAGGATAAGCAATATCCTAATGCGACGTCAGGTGCAGTTGTAGCTATGGATGTAAATACAGGTAAGATACTTGCACTTGCAAGTGAGCCAAAATTCGACCCCAATATTTTTGCTGCCGGAATAAGCAACGAGGCATGGAAATCACTACAGCCTACAAGCAAAGACGTTTATGCACCAAGGCCTCTGATAAATAATGCAATCTCTGCGACTCTTCCACCCGGTTCGACCATGAAGATGATCAGTGCTGTGGCCGGATTGGAGACGGGGGCGATCACACCTACTGAGACCATATACGACAAAGGGCCTTATACAGCCATAAAAGGTGTGTCACCTTCCTGCTCCATATGGAAATCTTATGGGGTATCCCACGGGGCTCAAGATGTGGTACGGGCAATAAAAAACTCCTGCAATTACTTTTTCTTTGAGGTAGGAAGAAGAATAGGCGGAGAGACTTTTGAAAAATATGCAAAGAGGCTGGGCTTTGGAGAAAGAACAGGCATAGAGCTGCCTTCCGAGTATAAGGGGAGTGTGGAAGGCCCGACCTACAAAAAGGATCTGTACAAGAAATACCTTGACAACTATCTTGTAAACAACCTGGAAATCAAGGATCAGATAGTCCGTGATGAGTTCAAAGGCTACATGGACAGCAATCCGGGGGATACAAAAATAACTAAAAGACTAAAAGAACTTGGTATTACAAATGCTAAAGCCATTACAAGAGTACTGGGATATATAAGAGACAGCAGATATCAGCCCGGAGATGTATTAAATGCTACCATCGGGCAAGGTTCCAACGATGTTACTCCTTTACAGCTTACAAACGCGGTAGCAGCTATAGTGAACGGAGGTACCAGGTATAAACCTTACCTTGTAGATAAGGTAATAAGATATGATGGAACAGTGAAGTTTGCCAAACAGCCGGAAGTGATGGATGACATAGATATCGATCCGGCATATGTTGAAGCAATCAAGAAAGGCATGTGGGCTGTTACCAATGAAGCGGGGGGAACGGCAAGAAGTCCTTTTGTGGGAAGTAAGGTGGTAATATCCGGAAAAACAGGTACCGCCGAGGCAGGCAAAGGTTATGACAACCATGCCTGGTTTACAGCTTTTGCTCCATACGACAAGCCTGAAATAGCTGTAACCGTACTGATATTCCAGGGAGGACACGGCAATTATCCTGCCCCTGTTGCCAGGGAAATAATTGAAGCGTATCTGGCCCCGGAAGCAGCAGAAGATATAATATTCATGGATAACGAAATAATTCCTTAAAGAAAAAGTATGTTTGCCTGCAAACATACTTTTTTTCTTGAAAAAGAAGGATTTATCATAATTATGAAGAATTTTATATAAGGCAAATTTTATAATATTTCAAGCTATTGATATACACAACTCATACGCAATAATCAACAAAAGCATCAGGGGGTTCTGCCATGGCTGAAAATGCTGTAATATTCAAGGGTACAAAAGAAGGTTTGTTCATAATACTCAAAGAAGACATGGATTTGGACACGATAAAGTCGAATCTGGACAAAAAAATCAAGCCTTCAAAACGCTTTTTCGAAGGTGCAAAAATTGTGAATTTCAAGGGCAAGAACCTAACTCAGGAAGAGTTTGATGAGCTTAAGGGAGTTATAGAGCAGGAATACGGCATGCTGGTAGTCGGAAGCTATAATGACAAGAACTATGACATAAAACCGGAGCGGTACGAACTGAAAAGACCTGAGATACTGGAACAGCTTCCCTTTGAGAATGTACATAAAGGAGAAGCTCTTATAGTAAGGGCTACAGTAAGATCGGGACAGCTTATCCAATATAACGGAGATGTAGTGGTTGTCGGTGATGTAAATCCCGGAGCCCACATCAAGGCATCAGGCTCGGTCATTATAATGGGCACCATGAGGGGGATCGTCCAGGCGGGTGCAGGAGGGGACTATGGAGCTTTCATAGTCGCATATAAAATGCAGCCTACTCAGCTTAGGATAGGGGATATCATAACCAGGTCTCCGGATGGAAAGGGCAGCAAATACAATAACCCTGAAATAGCTATGGTAAAGCAGGGAATGATAGTTGTGGAACCATATTTGAGAAATAGATGATAACAGTGCAATGATACGGGAAAGATACAATAAATAATGGAGGTAGTATGATGGGTGAAGTAATTGTTGTTACATCGGGAAAAGGCGGAGTTGGAAAAACAACTACTACGGCTAATATAGGCACCGGTTTGGCACTTAAAGGCAAAAGCGTAGTTCTGGTAGATGCGGATATAGGACTTAGGAACCTGGATGTTGTAATGGGTCTGGAAAACAGAATAGTATATGATCTTGTGGATGTTGTGGAAGGGGTATGCAGGCTGAGGCAAGCACTGATCAAGGATAAGAGATATCCAAACCTATACTTACTGCCGGCTGCACAGACAAAGGACAAGAATGCGGTTAACCCGGACCAGATGCAGAAACTTTCCAATGAGCTTGCTGAAGAGTTTGACTATGTCCTATTAGACTGCCCCGCGGGCATAGAGCAGGGATTTAAAAATGCAATAGCAGGTGCAAACAGAGCTATTGTAGTTACAACTCCCGAAGTATCAGCAGTCAGGGATGCGGATAGGATAATAGGACTGCTGGAAGCAAGCGGATTAAGGAACCCAATGCTTGTTATAAACAGAATAAAGATGGATATGGTTAAACGCGGAGATATGATGAACATAGACGATATGATTGACATACTTGCCATTGATCTCTTAGGAGTGGTACCGGATGATGACCTCATCGTCGTTTCCACAAATAAAGGAGAGCCAGCCATTGCAATAGAACAATCCTTAGCTGGACAAGCTTATAGGAATATAGTCAGAAGGGTAATGGGAGAGGATGTTCCATTTATGAACCTGGAATCAGATGACGGATTTTTCACAAGAATGGCTAGGCTGTTTGGATTGAACAAGAAAAAGTAGTAAGGGGAGGTGTAAGTTATGGACTTGTTTAAATTGTTCAGCAGAAATGACAGCAGCAAGGATATAGCAAAGGAAAGGCTAAAGCTGGTTTTAATCCATGACAGGGCCAATGTATCTCCTCAATTCCTTGAAATGATAAAGGGTGAACTGATTCAAGTAATATCAGATTATATGGAAATTGACGAAACAGGACTTGAAATCAAACTCACCAGGACTAAAAGGGAAATTGATGATTCTACTGTGCCTGCACTTGTTGCCAATATTCCGATAAAAAGAATGAAGGATAACGGAAAGATTTAGACTTTTAACGCCCGGGTAAAACTACCCGGGCGTTTTGCTGCAGAAGTAGGAAAATGCGACACAGTCGCATTTTCGGTTGCGAGATGCAAGCACTGGGTCATGTCTCATGGGTCCTGTTGCGAGTTTCGGGTGTTTATGCAGGGCTTCGGAGGACTTTTTACTCCAGCTGCAAC
>JAWLHF010000065.1:0-18749 GCA_041690515.1 Clostridiaceae bacterium
TCCTTTGCCCCCAGAATATATTCCATCATTTCATAATAGTCTTCTTTCTTCATTTCATCCCCCAGAGCTTTATGCATGTACTCCTTGAAAGTGGTCTGGAGCATATTGTCTTCGCCAAGCTGGGGCAGTACATTGGATATATAATCATTAAAAAACTGATTGGGTGAGAATATTATTATATTTTGAGGAGTGACCTCATCACGGTGCTTGTAGAGCAGATAAGCTACCCTATGAAGGGCAATGGAGGTTTTCCCGCTGCCGGCAGGCCCCTGCACAATCAAATTCTTGTACTCTTCATTACGTATCACTTGATTCTGCTCTCTCTGAATACTTGTGATAATAGTCTTCATCTTGCTGTCTGTGCTTTTACTCAATACCTCCTGTAGTATCTCATCATCAATTTTCAGGTTGCTGTCAAACATGTACTCCATTTTACCATTGTTTATCTTGTATTGCCTCTTCAAAATTAACTTTCCGTTGATAATACCTTCAGGACATTTATAACCGGCTCTACCTATTTCATAATCATAAAATATGCCCGAAATTGGAGCACGCCAGTCATATACCAGGATATCAAAGCTGTCGTTTACCAGGTTTGATATTCCTATATAGTACCTTTCAGATTTCTCCTCTCCATCTTCCAGAAAATCAATTCTTCCAAAGTACGGAGACTCAACTATTTTCTCATGTTTTTCTTCAAGCTTTTTTGTAAACCCATATGTTCGCTTCTGCCTTTTCATCAAATCAATGAATGCTAAAAAGTCAACAAGCTGATCCAGATTATTCTCTATAGAAATAGAACCTACATCCTGCCACAATTCCCTTTGAGTCTCTATATTCTCAGTCTTGAGCCTTTCTCTGTCTTTGCGCTTTTCATCAAGCTGCTTTCGGGCTTCTGCCAATACAATCTCAAGCCATTCATTTTCCTTTACACATTCGTGGTTGTTAATGTTCATGATATGCCCTCCTTAAAAATTCTATAATGATTTTCTCCAAATATGTTGACATTGCTTTTTAGGTGTTGTATAATTAAAGTAGAGGAATTATGTTCGTATTAAAATTTTAAGCAAATTAGTTCTAGAATACCATGTAAATTTAACTATGTCAATGGTAAAGACATCTAGTTCTTCTATTGCATGACAAAGCCTGTGATACAAGTATCACAGGCTTTTCTATGCTTCAAAATAACAGGCACCGAACAATAGACCTTTTTTATGATAGTATGCAGCTTTGTTCTCTTGTTCGGTGTCTGTCACTATGCTACTTTAGCAGAGCATTTGCAATCAATTTGTCAAATTTCCTTATATCGACACCCTTCTGCAGATTGATTTTTATGTGTCCCGCTCTCGTCCAGAGCTCTACTTCAGCATTGAAATCCAAAAATTTACCCGCATTTTCTGTAGACCACATATTAATAGATGAATAAGGCAGAGAATATATCTCAACCTTTTTCCCTGTAATCCCCTGAGCATCCCTTACTATCAACCTCTTACTTGTGAATATTGCACTATCACGAAAGGTCTTGTATGCAGCAACTGCCACTTCGCCATCCACCAGCAAATCGTTTACGTCATTTGGAATCGGACACTCAGATACCAGCGTCCACGTTAAAATACTACCTGTTTCTGCCATAACAGCAACCTCCTCAGTTTCCTTTATTCCCAAATACTGCCGTTACTTTAAGTTTGCCACATTATTAACTGTAAAATACAAGCTTTTAAGAATAAGTTGCTTACGTTTTTGTTGTATCTTCTGATGCCGGAGGTCGTTTGTTCAGTCTTCGACTAAACAGCAAATATCTGTATTGACTGGCCTGTCATATAGCTTGAATCATTCGAGGCCAAATACACAAATGCCGGTGCAATCTCAAAAGGCTGGGCAGATCTTCCCATCGGAGTCTCAGTCCCCCAGCTCTCTACAAGCTCCGGGCTGAAGGCTGCAGGAATAATTGGTGTCCATGTTTCACCTGGGACTATGCAATTTACACGAATACTCCTATTAAGTAAATTTTTAGCCAGAGATCTGGTAAATGATACAATAGCTCCCTTCGAAGTTTCATAATCCACTGCAATTCCGTAAGGTCTGGATGCAGCTATGGACGATGTATTGATGATTACAGCTCCCGGTTTCATATAAGCTAGGGCTGCCTTGGTCAAATAAAAAAATGAGAACAAATTGACAGCAAAGGTTCTTTCCAGGTTATCACTTGTTATACCTTCAAAACTATCACATGGAAAAACCACGGCAGCATTATTTACCAACACATCCAGCTTACCGAAGCTTTCTATGACTTGATATATAATGGCCATACAGTTTTCCTCCGAACCGATATCGGCGGCAATGGTTATACACTTTCTTCCCAGTTGATTTATCCTTGCTTTTGTTTCAGCAGCATCCTGATGCTCATTTAAATATACTACGGCAATATCTGCCCCTTCTTTTGCCATTGCATAAGCGGCAGCCCTGCCTATACCGCTGTCTCCCCCTGTTATGACAACCACTTTGTTTATTAGTTTTTCTCCGGGTAATGAAGGAACCGGAGGCTCTGATATGGGACGCGGTACCATTATTGCTTCAATGCCCGGCTGCTGGGGTTGATGCTGAGGCGGATACCCCACCGGCAAATTGTATGGATTGTAAAACTGTCTCATACATAACATCTCCTATAAATACAATTGGACTCATACCATTATATGAGTCCAATTTCCATAATGTTCCATAACGTGAAGCCTGTCACAGCTCCTTATGGCGTTTATAGAGACAGATGTATGACTTTTTACTCGTTGCCGGAATCATCACAGCTGCAACTACTGCCACATGATTTGCCATGGGGGCAGCCAATACACTTGTTGCCATTTCGTTTTTCAATAACAACTTTAGTTATAGCACCTGTCACTATTGCCAGGATAATAATTGTAACAATTATATTAGACATAGTATCCTCCTAAACACTTAACGCTGTCTTTGCTGCTGCTTTTTGTTCACCTTTTTTCATAAGGTAAACAACATAACTAATCATTGCAATTACAGCGGTCAGGCCCGGTAAGAAGCCTCTGCCCATAGTACCTGTTGTCAGCAATGTTCCTACCTGATAAGTAATAAATGCAATTGTATACCCCGTTCCCAATTGGAATGCAATACCACCCCACAGCCACTTTTTGTTCTCCATCTCAGAATTCATGGCACCAATAGCAGCAAAGCACGGAGGTGTAAACAAGTTAAACATCAGATATGCTAATGCGGCTACAGAAGTCAAACCCATTAATCCTGCAACATCCGCTGCGCCTTCAACCAATGCAAGCTCCTCTGTATCTATGAAGTTGGTGATTGAATATACCACAGCCAATGTACCGACTACATTCTCTTTTGCAATGAAACCTGTAACCGCCGCTGCAGCCAATTGCCATACACCAAACCCTAATGGTATTAATACGAGGGCAAATGGTGATGCGATACTAGCCAGAATACTGGTACTTTCCGCTCCTTCAGCAACGACTTGAAATTTCCAGTTGAACGTTTGCATGATTTGCACTGCTGCATTGCAAAGAAGAATAATAGTTCCTGCTTTTACGATAAATGATTTTGCTCTGGACAGCATTTCAACTGCAGCTCTCTTGATGCTTGGAAATTTGTACTCTGGCAGCTCCATTATGAAGAATGATTTTGCATTTTGTTCACCGGTGATTCTTACTACGATCAAAGCTCCTACAATAATAAGTGCAATACCCACGAAATACATTGATGTTCCTACCCACGCAGAATCTTCGAAAAACACCCCTGCAAAAAGAGCGATTACGGGCAATTTTGCTCCACATGGCATAAACGGTGTAAGCATGGCAGTGGTTCTTCTCTGTCTTTCATTCTTAATTGTCCTGGTTGCCATGATTCCGGGAATAGCACATCCGGTACCGATAACCATAGGTATTATTGATTTCCCTGATAATCCAACCCGCTTGAAAAATCTATCCATAACAACAGCAACCCTTGCCATATACCCACAGTCTTCAAGCAAAGAAAGCAAGAAGAATAATGCCATGATAAGCGGTAAAAAGCCTACTACAGCTCCAACCCCTCCAATAATACCATCTAAAAGGATAGCACTAAGTACCGGCGAAACCCCTTCTCCCAACATCCCTTCAGCCCAGCCATAGAATCCATCTATCCAACCGACAAGGGTATCAGCCAGGTATGGTCCTACAAAGGTCTGGGAAATGGAGAACACCGCCCACATCACCGCTGCAAATATCGGGATACCCAGCCATTTATGTGCTACAATCCTGTCAACTGCATCCTGCCTTGTCTGTCTATTGCTGCTTACTTTCCTATGTTCTACTTCAGAAACAATATCCTTTACAAATTCAAATCGTTTTTTGTCAGAAGCTTCCACTGCAGTTTTATCAGTCATATTAACCGCTGAACCATCAAAGGGCGCTTGTTGTTTTTTGCCTCTTACTTCTACCACAGCAGAAATTAGTTCTTTTAAACCATTACTACTTGCAGCAACAGATATAGTTTCAACAACTGGACAACCCAGCCTCTGGGACAATGCTCTCGTGTTTATAACTGTATCCTTTTTTTTATTTATATCACTTTTATTAAGGGCAACGACAACCGGTATCCCAAGTTCAAGAAGCTGAGTCGTAAAAAATAGGCTTCTGCTTAAGTTCGTTGCATCAACGATATTTATAATTACGTCCGGGTTTTCTTTCTTCACAAAATCCCTTGTAATGGTCTCCTCCGAAGTAAAAGGAGACATTGAATATGCACCGGGAAGGTCTACTGCAAAAATAGGAGTTTCCCCATTATGAAGACTTTTTTTGATCTCCCCTTCCTTCTTTTCAATTGTGACACCCGCCCAGTTCCCTACATGTTCATTTCTGCCTGTTATTGCATTGAACAACGTTGTTTTTCCACTATTGGGATTCCCCGTAAGTGCTACTTTCATAATATCCCTCCATATTTATAGAAATATATTGTTAGCCATGGTTAACTATTTCTACATAATTCCTCTTCCGATTTTATAAAAATACACGCATTGTTAACCTTGGTTAACTTTTTGGTTAAAAATAATTTATACAATAATAGCTTCAGCTAAATCCTTATCAATGCTATATCTTGCATCCTTTACAGAAATAACATAGTTTTCAGCAAGCACCGACAACACTGTCACTGTTTCACCTTCATAACATCCTAATGTGAAAAGAAAGTTCTTCAGTCCTTCATCATTAGTCTTAACTTCTTTAATAACGTACTCCCTGTTGATCTGTGCTTTTGCCAGGTTTGTAACTTCACTGCCGCAGCCTTCTATTCTTCTATTGGCTGTTAATTTTATCTTACTGATAATTGTATTATTCACATCAAAACCTCCAATGCCTTCGTCTTCTATATATTGATGTTATTTTTCTTTAGATAGCTTTTTATAGCTTCCAACATCGCATCGCTCAGTATATGCTCTATTTTACATGCATTCATACTAGCTTCCTTAGCCGATAATTCGAGAGAATTTTCTAGAAATAATGCTATTAGCTGGTGGTTGTTGTATATTTTCTCAGATATTTCCCTACCCTTTTCTGTTAATGTAATCGTTCCATACTTTTGTGTATCGACAAGCCCTTGATCCTTTAGATTTTTTATGGCTTTAGTCACACTAGGTTTTGACACATTTAACTGTTTAGCAATATCTACCCCATGAGCATGTCCATGACTATTTTCCAACACATAAACTGTCTCCAAATACATTTCCATTGATTCATTATTACTCATAATTACCCTCCATTAATTATAGGTAATAGCCGCAACTTAAAAGTTAGCTTTGGTTAACAATTTAATTTTATACTTACTATCCTGATTTGTCAAGAAATAATCTCCAGTAAAATGAAATATGTTGCCAGTCATGAAAGATAGACAAAGAAAGAAGTTTACAATGTAGACTGCTTCTCACCTCTAATCACTTATTAAATTTTTCTAAATTCCATATATCCGGAGAAATAAAATTTAACTTAGCTGTCACATAATTTTCCGTTGATAATATTATGATATCAGAGGTATATGCAGGAGGTAACATAAATTTAACTCATCTCCTGTAAATAGATTTGTGGCTTCATGCGGTTGCAAAGGTCAAATCTATGATCCTCAAAATATTAGGAGGTGAATTAAATGGGCAAGGATTGCAAAAGAGAGAAAAGAGAATTCAGAATCAAACATTTTCCGGACAACATAAGGGATCTACTGTGCCTTCTGGCAGACAATGATGATAACAGAGCTACTATAATATTAAACACCTGCGACGATTGCGTTCAGGAAAACGTAGAAGTAGTAGCAGTAATAGGCCACCTTGCTGTTTTCCGCTGCCATGACAAATTCAAGTTCGTAGATATCCACTGCATATGCGAAGTAATCGTAGATTGCGAAACAATATTGAGTGAACTACTTGAATCAAAGAGTGAGTGCAGGTGCTAGTAAGAACAGGGGCTTCCTAAAAAGGAAGCCCCTGTTGCCTTACTGATGCCACCAGGTTGGGCGTCTTCCTGCCCTGAGGTCAGTGGCTTTTAGTCCGTCAGTATATTCAAAATGAGGTTTATCCACTATGGATTTCCAATCTCCGCCCCAAGTAAGGCCAAGCTTTTTCCCCTCTTCCCCGACTATCCTCCATAGCCTGTCATTGTTCCAGACAGCTCTTCGTCCGACAACCGGCACCACATCATAGGCAAGGCCATAGGCATGAGGCCCTATTTGCTTCATATTCGTAACTATATTTCCCGGCCTTGTACGGCCTTGTGCATATAAGTACGCTTGATATTCCGCATCTCTAAGAGTGTTTGTCACGATAATCTCCACTCCTCGTTTCTTACAGGCCTCGATGTGCTTTCTGCACAATTCCTGTACTATAGGATGAAGATCCTCGATCTTACGGCTGTTGACCATGGTTTTCACCACCTTATATATATAGATTGGAGCATGTACCCCTCCTACTATATATATATGTTCTGTTACAGCTTGTGTTTGTCTTTGTTTTTTTCTTTCACCATCCTGACTATCTCCCTATAGGTCAGATAGCCTTCATCAATATCCTCCGGTTTTTGATAAAGATTCTCCCGGACTTTCCTGCGCCTTCTGGGGTTGTCCATGGTTTTTACCAGTCTATGCACCCGGAACATACGATCACTTCCTATCCGAATATAATATCGTTGTATATTCTATATCGTCACAATATCGGATATTTAAATAGGAAATTGCTACTTTTTCTCAAACCATATTATTATTTCCATGTTTGCTTTTCAACTGACGTTAATATCTAATTTTTGGGGCATACTTCCTTTAACAAAAAGCTTTTTTAACAAAATCATTATTGACATATGCCCGAAACGAGGACTATAATTTAATTATAAATGACATATGTCAATAACAATTAATGACTTATTGGCGGCAGCCGCAACTACAGTCAGTACTTTTGTTGCTTTGAAGAAATGTGAGGTGATGCAATATGCCGCGGCCCAGAAAATGGAGAAAAGTCTGCTGTCTGCCGGAAAGTGACAGGTTTGGCCCCCTTAATGCAGAAATCGATCAGGAATACTTTGTGATAATGACCATTGATGAGTATGAGACAATAAGACTGATTGATCTGGAAGAGTTTACCCAGGAGGAGTGCGCCAAACAGATGAATATTGCACGTACAACCGTGCAGGGTATGTACAATAATGCCAGAAGAAAAATTGCAGAATCCTTAGTCAACGGTAAAGTATTGAGAATAGAAGGCGGAGATTACAGGCTTTGTGACGGCCTCGAAAATACCTGCCGCTGTGGAGGCTGCAGAAGACACAGGTATGACATGAAAGAACAAACAAAAAAGGAGGATGACAGATGAAAATTGCAATCCCTGTTGATGACAAGACAGTTGAAACAAGTGTATGCCAATCCTTTGGACGTACACCGTATTTTCTTATTTATGATACGGAATCAAAACAGAGCACCTTTCTGGACAATACTGCTGCCGCAAGTCAGGGAGGGGCGGGTATAAAAGCTGCACAAGCTATAGTTGACAATCATGCCGATGTACTGCTTACTCCCCGCTGTGGTGAAAATGCTGCAGAAGTCATAAAAGCAGCCAATATATCAATGTATAAGACAGTAAATACAACAGCAATGGATAATATAGATGCATTTTCTTCCGGCAAGCTGGCTTCTTTGACAGATATTCATGCCGGATTTCACAATCATGGAAAAAACTAATCTAAAAATTGCAGTTCTAAGCGGTAAAGGCGGTACCGGAAAGACTCTTACAGCAGTAAATCTGGCTGCTGCTGCAAAGGAAGCCCTTTATGTTGATTGTGATGTGGAAGAGCCTAACGGCCATCTATTTTTTAAACCTGATGGCATCGAATCATCTGATATCAGTATAAAGCTCCCTGCTTTAAACAGCAAGCTATGTAACGGCTGCCGAATCTGCGTCGACTTCTGCAAATTTAACGCATTAGCCTATATAAAAAACAAAGTGGTGATCTTTGATGAGGTATGTCATTCCTGTGGCGGATGTACATTGCTTTGTCCGGAAAAAGCTCTGACAGAAATGGAAAAGACCATAGGAAAAATCCATGTGGGTATGTCAGAAAATGTCAGGGTGATAACGGGTATATTGGACATAGGAATCGCATCGGGAGAACCCATAATCAAAGAGTTGTCAAGAATCAAAAATGAGTATCCCGGGCTGACCTTTATTGACTGCCCCCCAGGCAGTGCATGTGCTGTAATGGAGAGCATCAAGGATGCTGATTACTGTATCCTTGTGGCAGAACCGACCTTATTCGGAGTACACAATCTCGGCATGGTCCATGATCTGGTAAAGCTGTTTAAAAAACCTCATGGAGCGATACTCAACAAGTGCCTGGAAGGTGAGAATCCCGCAGAACAGTTTTGTATAGGCAATAATATAACCATACTGGGCAGAATTCCTTTTGATAATGAGCTTGGAACCATTAACTCAAATGCCATGATATCGGTAAGGATGAATAGTAAATACCGTGATCTGTTCACTTCCCTGCTTCAAAATGTGCTTAAGGAGGTGCAACATGAAACAGCTGTTAATCCTTAGCGGCAAGGGCGGTACCGGTAAAACAACCATCGCCGATGCTTTTATCAAGCTTTCATCCGCCAAAGCCTATGCAGATTGTGATGTTGATGCACCCAACCTCCATCTTGTAGTGAACCATCCCGTGGAGGCAGAGCAAGCAGACTATTACGGACTGCCAAAAGCATATATTGATCAGCAGCTATGCACGAGATGCGGACTTTGTTTGAAAAACTGCAGATTTGATGCAATTCTTCATGAGGATGAATACAAGGTTGACTATTATGCCTGTGAGGGCTGCGGTGTATGCCAGGCAGTCTGTCCGTCTTCCGCGATTTCTCTTAACCCGGCTGTTGCAGGTAATTTGATGCTTTACAGGGATGAGCGTGTTTTCTCCACTGCAGAGCTTAAAATGGGAAGCGGAACCTCCGGGATGCTGGTTACAGAAGTGAAAAAACGTATGAAGGCAGCTGCTGCAGAAGCAGATCTGGCTATAATAGACGGCTCACCCGGTATAGGCTGCCCTGTCATAGCCTCTCTGACCGGTGTGGACATGGTTCTAATTGTTACTGAGCCTTCAGTATCAGGGATAAGTGACATGCTTCGTATAATAATGTCAGCCGAGAGATTTCAAATCAAGATTGCGGTATGCGTCAATAAATATGATACCAATATAGGAAATACAGAGAAGATAGAAGACTTCTGTAAAAAAACTGAAATACCTTTTGTGGGAAAAATTCCCTTTGACCCCGGTGCGATAAAAGCTGTCAATAATTCACGAAGTATAGTTGATACGGATTGCCCGTCAGGAAAAGCAGCAAGAGAAATATTCAGCAGTACAATAAAAATATTGAATAGTAAGGAGACAAGACAATGAGCGAAAATTGCAACAATGAATGCAGCACATGCAGTGAAAACTGTGCTGAAAGAAAAGAGGAAAAAGTTGATTTTTCAGAAAAACTCCACGAATTGAGCAGCGTAAAAAAGGTAATTGGTGTTGTCAGCGGCAAAGGCGGAGTCGGAAAATCCCTGGTTACTTCCATCATGGCAGTCACAATGAAAAGAAGAGGCTACAATACTGCGGTCCTGGATGCTGATATCACAGGGCCCTCTATTCCAAAGACCTTTGGGATAACAGGAAAGGCTATGGGAACTGATCTGGGACTTCTGCCAATCAGAAGCAAAACCGGGATTGATATCATGTCAATAAACCTGCTTTTGGAAAATGATAAGGAACCCGTGATATGGAGAGGCCCTATCCTTGGTAATGTGGTAAAACAGTTCTGGAAGGATGTCATATGGAAGGATATCGATTACATGTTTATTGATATGCCTCCGGGAACAGGAGATGTCCCCCTTACCGTATTCCAATCCATCGCAGTGGACGGAATAATAATCGTGACATCACCCCAGGAACTTGTTTCCATGATTGTCTCAAAAGCAGTGAAAATGGCTGAAATGATGAACATACCTATCCTTGGACTGGTTGAAAACATGTCATATTTTAAGTGTCCGGATTGTGAAAAGGAATATAAGATATTTGGTGAAAGTCATATAGAGGAAATTGCACAGGAGCACAATATCAGAGTCCTGGGCAAGCTGCCTATCGATCCTAAGCTTGCAGCAGCCTGTGACAAGGGAATGATCGAACTGTTTGAAGGCGGCTACCTTGACAAAGCAGCTGACCTTCTGGAGCAACAGGAGTAATCCTGAAGCAGCATATATAAAAATTTAAGGGAGGGTTTTCAATGGCTTATAGCCCAGCGCTTGGAAGTTCAATATCCCATACCAGAATGAGAACTCCGGAGCACCTATCCGATTTTTCTGGGATGTGTGCAGTATGTACCGTCAATTGTACCGGCCCCTGTGAGATAGGATTGTCGTCGGTACGAGGTTCGGAAGCGATCTATCCCTTTGAGACGGACATAAACCAGTTTGCATCTGAGAAGGACTATCCCCTGGATTTTTCACACTTCAATATCAACGGCAGAGTGTTTGGAACCTTCGGCTGTCCGGAAGATGCTTATGAAGCAACCTTTCCCAAAGCCAACATCAGCATGGACTTTGGCATAAACAATAAGATAAAGCTTAAAGCTCCTTTTGTACTGCCTGCAATGGCAAAGCTGAACTGGAAGGATTATTATGCCGGAGCTGCTTTGGCAGGAGTACTGGTAGTAATCGGCGAGGATGTGGTAGCCAAGGACAAGGGACTTGTCCTTGAGAAGGGCAAAGTTGCGTCTTCTCCTCTTCTGGAAGAGATGGTAGCTTCCTTCAGACAATACTACAATGGTTACGGAGACATAATTGTGCAGGGAAACTATGACGATGAAAACCTCGGGGTTTTGGATTATGCTATCAGCAAGCTTGGAGTAAAATCAGTGGAACTGAAATTCGGTCAGGCAGCCAAAGGAATCCAAGGTATGGGAAGAGTCAAGGATATCGATGCCGCACTTAAATTCCAGCAAATGGGATACCTGATCTATCCCGACCCTTCTGATCCAATCATTGCCGAGAACTATAGAAGAGGCAAAGGCCAAGTTTTCGAAAAAATAGGCAAACTGCCAATGTGGAATGAGGAGCTGCTCATAAGCAGAGTCACTGAGATGAGAAGGCTGGGTGCCGAGCATATCTGCTTTAAGACCGGACCCTTTGACCCTAAGGACCTGATCACAATTCTCAAGATCGCATCAAAAGCCGGTGTTGATTTGGTCACTTTTGACGGTGCAGGGGGAGGCACAGGGAACAGTCCCTGCAAGATGATGAACGAATGGGGAATCCCGACTGTCGACATGGTAAGTATATTGCATAAGATATTGAAGAAGATGGCGCAAAAGGGCTACACTCTGCCGCAGATTGCCGCAGCAGGTGGTTTTGCTATGGAAGACCAGGTCTTTAAAGGCCTCGCATTAGGCGCTCCCTACATAAAACTCATCGGCATAGGAAGAGCAGCAATGGCTGCAGCTATGACTGCAAAGCAGATTGGTGAGCTGATTGACAAAGGTACAGTCCCTAACGAGTATCAGCGGTTCGGTACAACAAAAGAAGAAATATTCGCTGATATAAGGGAAATAAAACTGATATACGGCGATAAAGCTGCTGGTATTTCAACCGGAGCTATAGGATTATATTCATATTTGAATAGGGTAACTGCGGGATTGAAACAATTAATGGCACTTAACAGGAAATTCGCCCTTGAATATATAGACAGAAGCGATATTCTGCCCTTGACCGAAGTTGCCGCAAAAGTGTCCGGACTGAAGACATGTAATGAAATCACCGATAAGGAACTGGACAATATTTAATCATGATATGGAGGATGAAAAATGAAAATTGCAGTTGCAAGTGATAACGGAATGGTAACAGAACATTTTGGACATTGTGAGAGCTTTATGATTTTCAAGACCGAAAAAAACAGCATTATTGGAAATGAGGTTATTGCAAACCCAGGGCACAAACCTGGATTTTTACCCAATTTTCTGAACGATATGGGAGTCAACGTCATAATTTCAGGAGGTATGGGCGGTGGTGCAGTAGATATATTCAACGAAAAAGGCATCGAAGTTATCACCGGCGTAAGGGGCAGTGCAGCAACAGCCGCCGGACAATACCTGCAAGGCACGCTTAGGTCCACTGGTTCTATCTGTCACGAGCACCAGCACCATAACGAGTGCGGAGAATAGTTGATTCTAACAATAGGACTGTCCGGCTTGCGCAAAACCGGACAGTCCTATATCATATCATTTTCTTATTAATAGTACCCTTATATGATATCTATAACACCATCGAAATTAGGATTCTTGTAAACCAAATCACACTTTTCCTCAATTCTTAATAGGCTGAAATATCTGTTCTCCATAGGTATCCACTTGGTCAGAAACTGTTCCAGCATTGCCTCTCCGTTTCTTTTCAGTATCCTTTCCCGCTGTGCTTTTTCATCAATACTCAGAAAAACCTTCAGGTCATAGTTGTCAATCAAGGTAGGATGCATGCTGTACACCCCTTCAATGATATTCAGTTGCTTAGGCATTACTGTCTTATACTCATCCAAAGCTCTTTTTTTGCAGTCGCATATACGATAAGTGAATTCGCAGCCACTTTCCAACCCGTTAATTACTTCATCTTTGAAACGAATATAATCCACATTCCCTCCAACCTCTTCCAACCGCTCTTTTGTTCTCAACTCAGGCCTGAGAAAAAAGTCGTCCATGTGGAAGATATTGCAGTCATATTTTTTGCCTAAGAGAGCTGCCAGAGTGCTTTTCCCCGCTCCGCAATTCCCTTCGATGGCTGCAATTATTCTGTCATGAGCTTTCATCAGAGAGTCTATTTTGACAAACAGTGTTTCCATATCCTCACCCTGCATATCCGGATACTTCGTATAGTGCTCCATTCATGACGCCCCTTCATCCGTACTGTACTATGGCTTAAATTATCCTTGCCTTTGCCAATGCAATAATAATCACAGGAATCACTGCAATTTGAATTATTATTCCTGGAATTGCATTAAGAAACGCACCTGCGGCAAAAAGCTTCCAGGTAAATGGATTGCCTCTCAGCCCCAACAAAAGCATACTTGCTGCTCCCCATGCTATTCTTCCGCATATCATAGCCACAAGCAGTGCCGCATATATATAAACGTTCTTTTTAGGAAGCAGTTCATACATTAAGCCTGTCATCAAACCATAAACTGCCAGTTCGACAGCCATGGCAGCAGCAACAGGAAACATTGGCGGCATACCGAAGAGCAGGCTTCTGAATATCGGCACAATAAAACCTATTCCAAAACCGTACTTCCAGCCGCATACAAACCCCGCTATCAGAACCGGTAAATGCATAGGCAGAAATGCATTGCCCAGACTTGGTATCTGTGCCGTCAGAAATGGCAATAAGAGACCGAGGGCTACAAAGAGCCCTGAGAGTGCCAGCTTTTTACTTGGTGATTCTATCATGTCATTACCTCCATTTATATAAGTCGCATGGCCTATGTGAATTATTGCCACAAACAAAAAAACCATGCAAATATCGCCTTCATTCTGAAAGCTAATACCTTCATGGTATGATTCCGAAATTGTGTGACTGAACGTTGATTGTGCTGACTTCTGTCAGCGATTTACTATAGTATATTATAAAACCTGTTGTTTTTCAAGTGTGGATTGAGATGATAACAATCTATACTTATATAACTCATTTGAAAAAGTAAATTCGACCCCTATGATTCGGGATATGGAAATTACTTTTTCAAAGTCAATGATGGAAGTTAATCTTTCAAAAAGTTATGATGTTATTGGTGGTGCCTCTTTAGGAGGTACATATGAATAAGTACAAACATCTGATGCAAGAAGAAAGAAACATCATTGAACACAGGTTAATTGAAAAAGAATCTTTTAAGAGCATTGGACGCGAACTTGGCAAGGATCCAACCACTATTGCTAAAGAAGTCAGAAATCATATACAGTTTAAGAAAACTGGTTGCTATGGGAGACCTTTCAATAACTGTTTGATTCGGAAAGATTGTACTATCCGGCATCTTTGCGGCAACCGTAAATGTAAGCGTTGCTGCCAATTCTGCAATGCTCATTCCTGCACATCCTTATGCATTGAGTATAAGGAAGAAATTTGCCATATGCTTTCAAAACCTCCCTATGTATGCAATGGCTGTAAAGACAAAAGATCCTGCACATTGGAAAAAAGAACCTACTCTGCAACCCACGCACAAAGAGAATACGAGGCAGTCCGTTCAGAATCACGTCAGGGTATACAACTTACTGAAGAGGAGGTTTTACGACTGGACTCCATTATCAGCCCACTACTCATGAAAGGCCAGTCACTTCACAATATATGCACTAATCACACAGATGAAATCATGCTGAATGAACGTTCTCTTTACAATTATGTGGATAACGGCATCTTTACAGTCAAAAATATTGACATGCCCCGCGTTATTCGCATGGGAAAACGTAAAAAAACGAAAAATAATTTTAAAATTGATAGAAGATGCCGTATCGGTCGTACTTACCAAGATTTCCTTAAGTTCATGGGGGCACATCCCGGCCTTCCCATCGTGGAAATGGACTCCTTGGAAGGAAAAAAAGGTGGCAAGGTACTTTTGACACTGCATTTTACTATACCTCAGTTCATGCTTGCATTTATCAGGGACGCCAATACATCTCAGTCTGTTATCGACGTCTTCAATCGGCTTTATCTGGAACTTTCTTCTGATAGTTTTATTGATCTGTTCCAGGTGCTGCTTGGAGATAACGGCAGTGAGTTTTCTAATCCGTCTGCCATTGAGATGGATTTTCAAGGTAAACAAAGGGCAAGGGTTTTCTATTGTGACCCACAGGCTCCCTTTCAGAAGGGTGCAGTCGAAAACAACCATACATTAATCAGACGCATCATTCCGAAGGGAACTTCCCTTGATGGTTTTACCCAGAATGATATATCCCTCATGATGAACCATATAAATTCTTATAGTCGACCGAATCTCGGCGACAAAACCCCATATGAAGTCTTTGCTTCACTTTATGGGAAAGATATTTTAAGAAAGATGGACGTAGAACTCATCCCAGCTGATAAGGTTACTCTTCGCCCATCTCTTCTTAAAATATAGATCTTATAACAAGAGGCACCACCCACCGTAACTTCAAAATCTACAATATAAGGGGTGGAATTAACTCTTGCAAAAAGTCAGCTTATATTCCACGCCTGATTATTGTGCCCTAAACAAGCAGATTTTGACTCCTGTTAGCTGTATTTTACCGCTTAAATGAGCAAAAGTCACTATAAATAAACCATTTTAAAACCAGTTAAACATAGAATTTCCAACAGAAACGTATTTTGTGGAATTTACTTTTTCAAACTGGAACTTACCTTTTCAATTCACCCTATACTTATATATACTTACAATAATTGCAATCTCACTTTGACTTCCTTGTATAGTAATCATTGATTGCATTCTTCAGTGCCTGAGCTCCGAGATTTGAGCAATGCATCTTATGCAGCGGAAGTCCTCCAAGACCTTCGGCAATATCCTCATCAGTAAGCTTTGAAGCCTCATCCAAGGTCTTCCCTTTTATAAGCTCCGTCGTCATACTGCTTGTCGCTATTGCAGCCGCACATCCGTATACAAGAAAGCTAATATCATCTATAACATCGTCCTTTACCTTTATGTATAAAGTCAATGCGTCTCCACAACCAGGATCTCCGCATACTCCTACTCCATCAGCATTTTTCATACTCCCCACATTCTTTGGATGCAGGAAGTGTTCCATGAATGTTTTGCTGAATGCCTCATCGCACATAAAACTCACTTCTTTCTATTACGGCTTTCGTATTCTCTCCAGCTTTAATATTCAATCTTCCATTTCCGGCTTATGCCCATTTGGAAATCTATTTAAATTTTAGTTCTTATATGCTTTCATGTCAACCTATTAATATTAGCTTCAACCTCTTCCTCTATGATAATTGTTATATATTATTATCCCCTCCGTGTCTGCGGCAATTACGCCTGCAGAACTTCTTCTTATCATTTCTGGAGCAGGTTATTTTTTCCGATCCGCAATCAGGGCAAATAAACTCACCCTTCAAGACTCTTTCAAAATTCTCATAGCTCTCATTCCACTGTTTGCCGCAGTCAAGGCACATTACAGGACATATATTTCTTGTATAATTGCCCCCTTCGATTCTGATAGCTTTTCCGTTTACAAGACTATCTGCAATTTTCTCTCTTGCAGTAATGAGGATACGCTGGAAGGTCTGCCGTGACACTTCCATTTTGTCGGCACAATCCTCCTGCTCCATGCCTTCAAGATCTTTAAGGCGTATCGCTTCAAGCTCTTCTATACGGAGTATGTTCTCCTGAAGTGTATCAGAATCAATATCTGAAGGTGCAAAGTATTGTATGTTGGGTATGAATTCGACTTTTCTCCATTTTACAGGTCTTGCCATGCTTTTCATTCCCCTTTCTGAGCTGGTATAAAAATCTTGTAATTGTTCCGATGCCTTAGTGCATTGCAGGAGCCAAACCCTATTATTATTTGCATATTTTAATAATGAAGTATTTTTTTATATATAAATACATATTATCATATTTTATCATTATAAGCAGCAGATATATTCAGAAAGGGAAAGGCAGGAGCTGCCTCCCGCCTTATCTGCAGATACCTGAGATCATCATTTATCGGAGCCCTCGTTGATCTCTTTCAAACGTTTGTCAACCTCATGCAACCGGTTTTTCAAAATCTCTGCCTCTCTAGTAAGATATTGCTTTTCATCCACCGGAGGCATAAAGGCGCCGCCATAGACATCCGCCGATGTCTCTGCTATAGGTGTATATGCAAAATAAGCTCTTCGTCTATAGCCTCTGCCTCTACCAAAACCCATTCCATATCCTGCATATACCCCACTGCAAAGTCCTGCTCCCCTGCCTGTTAGTGTACCCATTCCTAATGGACCAGTTCCGTCTCTTCCCGGCATAATCGTCACCTCCTTTCTATACTATCATGGCTCTCTGCATTTGCTGCAATATCCATAAATCTTCATTGGCTTATCAGCCACCTTAAAATCAGCCTCTTCTGCTATAATAGTTTTGAACTCCGAGGCAATATCGTCGCTGATTTCTTGTACCTGGCCGCACTTCAAGCAAATTAAATGATGGTGATTCAACTTATCAAACACATTCAATTCGTACTTTGCAGGTGATTTTTCCATGGTTATTCTTGATATCAAACCAATTTTATTAAATAACTCCATAGTTCGGTAAACAGTTGCTAATCCTATACACTTTTTCCCCTTAGAGGCAACAAGATTATAGATCACCTCTATTTCAAGGTGATGTCCTCTGTTCTCCCATAGAATTTTAACAATCTCTTTTCTTTGAGGTGTTAACTTCAGATTATTCTCTTTAAGTATCTCAAAGACCTGGTCAATCAAAAGCCATCAATCCCTTCATTGCTGAATTCATTATCTGTGTGGTAATAAGAATATCCTTGCTTTTCTTACTTTCAGCTCTATTTGACATCATCTATATATATTATTGGCGTTTGCCCATAATTAATTTTAATACTATTTCGGGCATATGTCAATAACTCTTTGCATGCTTCTGGACAATTTTAACATTTTCCCGGCCTTCAGCATGACAACTATTATAAAAGCAAAATAGAGGCAAGTACTGACTTACCTCTATTTATTAAGTTCTTTTCTTTGCTATCTCTTATGCTTAATATGATCCATATGCTCTTGCACCAGTCTCAGAGTCTCACCGAACCTCTGGAAGTGAACCACTTCCCTCTCCCTTAAGAAGCTCAGCGTCTCTATTACTCCTCTGTCCTTGGTCGAATTGATCAAATGTTCGTATGTCGTCCTTGCCTTCTGCTCTGCTGCAAGGTCTTCATGTAGGTCGGTAATAGGGTCTTCTATGGACTGGATGTAGGCTGCCGTCCACGGGACACCTGCTGCATCATTAGGATATAATGCCCTTCCGTGCTGTATATAATTTGGCCCCATACCTGCTTCTCTCAGCTCTTCCGGAGAAGCCCTGTTAACTATCTTGTATATGAGGGTACCTATAATTTCCCAGTGTGCCAGCTCTTCGGTTCCTATATCCGTGAGCACTGCCTTTGCTTCCGGTATTGGCATTGTATATCTCTGTGACAAATATCTCAGGCCAGCAGAAAGCTCACTATCA
>JAWLHF010000066.1:0-18679 GCA_041690515.1 Clostridiaceae bacterium
TAATGTAAATATAGTCATAAGTATGCCGATAACCTTTTTCACTGTTTGCCCCTCCTCTTTTTAAGGCTCTGCCTCACCGCTAAATAAGGCAGGCAAACTCTCCGCTTAATAATATGTCGGCCATATTTTACCATTTGTTTATGCCACCGTATTTACTTTTCTATTTACAGCTGAAAGCACAGCTTTGACCGCAGACTCGTTTTCGTCAAGATCTATTATGCAACTGCCCGTAAAGGACTCTTCTGCATTGTCCTGAGAATAGCCTACCAAAGAAACATAAACCTCCTTGCCCGAAACCTTAAGTACTTCCAATGCTTCAAGATATAGTACATCCTTTATCCCCATATAAGCTTCAAGAGCCGACAGCGTTGCTTCAGCAACGGCTTTAGCTCTGTTGCACTTTGATTTTACCTTGCTGCTCTTACCTTCATATACCTTATCCTCATACGCAAGTGCTACTGTTGCCTCTACCGTATTGTCCGCATTCCTGACAGCCACACTCTCAATTCTTACCCGTGCTTCCTTAAATTCAGCTTCATTTATCTGTGCAATGCTTATTTTCTTGTAATCCACAGCTATATCAAATTTGGCGCTTATTGCAGACTGAATATCCCTGACCATTTGCTTGATGTTCCTTCCTACTGCAGCCAGTACATGTATCTCTTCTATGGTTCCTACATTATCACAGACAACATTGCAGTTTATTATATCAGGAAGCTTACATATGAGGGCTTTCACGTCATTTTGCAAAGTACTTTTCAAGTTGCTCAAAGGGAATTCCTCCTATAGTAGAATGTTATAACCTTTTCTATCAAAACATGCAAATCCCTTCATGGTTTATATAAATTACTAATAAAGTACTATGTATTAGGAAAAAAGTACTATACATATACTAAATCATACCAAATAAATAGCCTATTATTAATCAGAACCGCTATTCTGCTTTATTTGAAGAGTATTATGCCAAGTTTTATCCCATCTTGACAAAAGAACAGCCGAGCTAGCTCGGCTGTTCTTCTAGAACTCCGGTTCAATCAAACCGTAGTTGCCATCCTTCCTTTTATATACTACATTTACTTCTTCTGTTTCTGCATTTGAGAACACGAAGAAGTTATGTCCCAAAAGCTCCATCTGCATAACTGCCTCTTCTGTAGGCATCGGCTTCATTGCAAACCTCTTTGTCCTTACTATTCTCACTTCTTCGTCTTCCAGTTCATCCACAGGTACTGACCAGTTTTCAAATTTTATATTACCGTCTTTGATTCTTTTCTCCAGCTTAGTCTTTTGACGCCTCATCTGCCTTTCCAGTTTATCTACTACGTTATCTATGGAAGAATACATATCACCGGTAGCTTCTTCTGCCCTTAAGATAACACCGTTAAAAGGAATTGTGACCTCAATGATGTGCCTGTTCTTTTCGACGCTTAAAGTTGCGTGAGCCTCAGTATCAGGCGCGAAATACTTCTCGAATTTGGAAAGCTTTCTTTCCACCCTATCCTTGAGAGCATTTGTAACATCAATATTTTTCCCGCTGACTTTCGTACGCATAAACACATCTCCTTTCGCAACTATTATGCTACCGTTTATACATATTTTATTCTACATTTGAGAAAATAATCCTTCTGATTTTTTTCAATTTTCAAATAATTTGACCTGTTTGTTTTTTAATTAATAAAGTATTTATAATATAAGAATGTGACATTAACGGACGCGCAATGCACGCCCCTACAATATAATAAAGGCAATTCGTAGGGGCGGCCATTGGCCGTCCGCATAATGCGCATTCTTCTGTTTTTCTGCAATATGCTGTAGATAGCAGTAAAGCTGCAGGTTGTGCATTATGTAAAGCGAACACAAGCATAAACCAATGGTAACCAATTTATTATCCCCTGTTTCTCTAAGTTAATAACATTATCCACATAGTTATCCACATATTTTTTATGTTATCTGTGGACAATGTGAATAAGTCTGTTGATAACTTGAATCTAGCGGGTTCTTATTGTTAATTATTTGTGTATTGATTTGGGATAGAATTTTGTCGAGCGAACACTGTGTAAATTATTTTTTACTGTTATCCAGTCGATTTTTGAAAGTATATAATGAAGGAAAAGTAATATGCTGTCTAAAAATGAGGTCAAAGCATGGGACAAGTTATACACAGGCTTTCTAAGTAAAGTAGGGTTAACCCTTTTCTCCATATAAAAAACCGCCTTAAAGGCGGTTTAAATTACTGTCTCTTAGCGTCGAAACACTCTTTGCAGTATACTGGTCTTGCATTTGTAGGTTTGAATGGAACCTGTGTCTCTTTGCCGCAGTCTGCGCAAACTGTGTCATACATTACAACTTCTCTTCTCTGTCCATTTCTTCCGCTGGCATTTTTTCTAGCCATTCTGCAGTCTTTGCATCTTGCAGGCTCGTTCTGGAAGCCTTTCTCTGCGTAGAATTCCTGTTCACCTGCTGTGAATGTGAACTCATTACCACAGTCTTTGCAAATCAACGTTTTGTCTTCGAACATGTAAAAATCCCTCTCTTTTCTCTACAGGTCGGTGTTGGGTAAAAAGAACTTTCTGGGATGTTTACTGCCATGAAAAACGTTCTTGCACCGCCCACTCATACCTTCTTTTATTATGGTATTTTATGCTAGCTGACCTGGTCTTTGACCCCACACTCGCCGTCTGGATGTATCGCTACTAGGAATCAACCCCTCACTACACCATCTCTCAATATAAATACTGGACGGACTTACTTCTAAGCCGCACCATGCTCACAGGAGCTTCTCCTGTTTACGTGGATCGTTTTGCCTGCGACTGGCATCGACTTTCAACCACAGACCTAGATAATACACCACAGGTTATATTATATAATGTAATCATTTTTTATACAAGTACTTTTAACAATATATAGGAAAATTATTCATGCATAATAGGTTATTTCTTCTTATCTATATATATTCCATCATTGTTGATAATTGGGGACTCATATGCCTTTATGGATTTCTTACCGACACTCAGCTGCTTCATTTCCTTCCTCAGATTGTTCATAATGGAAATGAGTTTTGTTTTATTTGCCCCTTCAATCTGCGTTATCTTCTGTGCCAGGGACATGATCTCTTCGACCTTGTACTTCAACTCTTTCAGCTCCGGATATTTTATATAATCAACCTGTTCCAAGGAATCGACATTCAACTGCTTTTTTAACAGGTTAAGTTTATCAGAAAAAGACTTGTCGATTTTGTCAATGCTGTCTATCACAGCTTGCTTCCGATTGACAAGTTGTTCTATGTCCTTTGCTTCATTTTCTTCAATATCTTTTTTCTGCTGCAGTGTTATTTTCATTATTTCGTCGAATAACTGTCCCTTATCATCTATTAAGCTCATAAGTGACACTATTATCTCTTTTGTGTTATCCATAAAGCACCTCCATAATCAACTTCATAAATTAACTAGGGACATGTACAATACATATCCCTATTTATTGTTCCATATTTATTTGTTCTCTATATCCTGCTGTTTAGCAAGCTTTATTGCCTGCATCCAGGTATCTCTAAGTTCTTCTGCATAACCTGTGATTTCTTCGACAATTGCTTTATCTTTTTTCAAGTTTGCTTCTACAAGTCTTCTGTTCATATACTCATATATTGACAACAAGCTATGAGATATCTCATATTGAGTATCCAGGCTGCATATGAACTCAGTTATTATATTCTGCGATTTTATTAGATTGTTATTAGCCTTTTCTATATCTTTTTCCTCTATTCCTTGATATGCAAGCTTCAAAAACCTGATAAGGCCGTTATACAGCATCAGTGTTAATTCCTGAGGAGTCGACGTATTTACAGTATTCTGCTGATACTGCTGATACGGATTTCTATTTGCTGCTACATTTACTGCTGCTTTTTTTTCATTTTGATTGTTGTCGTTATTTGCTGCGATATTTCTTACACCTCTTGGCGGTTGATATATGCCATTCACTAAAGCCATATTATTTCCTCCATCCCAACATTAACTAGTATGAACCTCCCCCGAACTGCTGAGCCAGCCATGCAGACTGTGAATTCATCTGGCTCAATGCCTTCTCCATTGCAGCAAACTGAGAGTAGTAACGGTTTTCTTTCTCTGTCAACCTAACTAGCAGAGTTGATATCATATCTTCCTTATCTTTTATTTGGCTAGTTAGGGTATTTACATAGTCTGAAGCATCCCCTGCTATGCCTGCGCGTTCCAGCAGCAAGCCTTTCTGGTTATTACTATTTCTATTAGTTCTAATATAATCTTGCAAAATATCATTAAGCCTATTTGCAATACCGTTTTCTTCATTCCTTTTCGCTCTTGATGCTGCATCCAAATCAGGTGAATACGCAGTATCGGACTCTTTTGTAAATATACTTATTACAAGATCAGGGTTATTAGTTATTGCTTCTTTAAGCTTTGTTTCATTTATAACCAGCTTTCCCTTCTGTTCCCAAGTACCTGTAGTAATACCAATTGAATAAAGTGAACCGTCTACATCACTGATTCCTTGGTAAAGACATCCTCTTAGCTCGCTTAATAGACTTCTAAGAAGGCTATCGTTGCTCAGCATACCTGACCTTGCTTTTTCTTCCCATTTTTCAATTTCCTTGTCGCTTAAAGCTTCCTTCTGTTCTTCGGTCAATGGAAGATAATCCCTGTTGCGTTTCTCGGACAGTTCTCCGTTAATCATGTCCACAACTTCATTGTATTTTGCCACAAAACCCTTTATCAATTCAAAGGTCTTGGTCGAATCTCCTTCAATCTTCATCTCTATTGCTTCTGTAGAGTTCGCCTTTAAGCTGAAGCTGATACCGTTTATGTTAAAGTCATTGGAAGCACGGATAATGGTCTGAACACCAGAACCGTCATCAAAATCAATGCTGGCGTCATCACCGGTATCCTCCAGTCCATGCAACCCCAGAGCATTCATAAGTCCGCCTTCAACATCGTCAATATCTACTTTTGCAATCTTTCCGTACTCTTTTGATTCTACAACGAACTTGTCATTCAGCTGATCATAAGTCATTTTAACCTTGGCATCAGGATCGGAATTAACTGCTGATACAATCTGACTTAATGTTTGTGTTGACTTGAATTCAAATAGCTTGCCGTTTATTGTAAATCTGATATCTATTACATCATTATCCGGATTACTATCAATATTCTCTGCTGCAGGAGTGAATCCTCCACTAAGATTCTTTGCCAATTCTGTAATCTTCAGATTCACATCAAGTTTATTAGATACATTCACACCCTTAAGGCCCAATGCATCCAGTCCACCATTTTCCACTCTATCTGTGTTTATGGTTTTGTCAGATGAAATCTCTTCAAAGCGAATTTCACCTGCATCATTCAAACTGACCATGACCTTATTGGCCCCAAACTCTGAATTCAGCTTTGATTGAATCTCCTTCAACAAATCAGCAGAGGTAGCATAGGTTTTCTCTGTCAATGTAATCTGCTTATTATTAGTGCCCCCTATTGTAACATCAATCACCTTATTATCAGCATCTATGGTTATATTACCTTCTGATACATCAACACCAAGAATATTCCCGGTTACAACAGCCGGAGCCTCTATAGCCTTTAATACAATGGAATTATTCTGGTTCAATACACGGATCTTATCTGCTCCGAAAGCAGTGTTTATTTTCGACTGTATTTCTTCAGCCAGAGTATCTGAATTATAAGTCCCTTCATCAACCTCAATTATCACTGGTGCTCCACCATTGTATGCTATTGAGAACTTGTTATTCTGACTATTTACTTCAAAATCAGAGGCTATTGTCTTTCCAAGCAATGAAGATGAACCTGTGTTGAATGCTGCCGATATGGACAGGGTATTGGTGCTGCTTGTTGCAAAGGTCAATTGATCCCCGCCGTCTGAATCTTTGCCAACGGTAATCTTACCTGTTCCAAATGCGGCATCTAATTTACTCTGTAAATCTGATACTACGGCATCTATTCCGCTCAATCCATCATCTAAAGTGATTTCCTTGCTTGTCCCATTGAAGTTCACGACTATCTTGTTGTTATCATTGTCCGCACTGATATTATCAATAGATGTAGAAATTACACTGCCGGTAATGCTGCCGGTAACTGACCCGGAAGAACTGACTTTAGCTTTCTCTGCAATCTTGACATTACTTATGGTATATGTGCCCGGAAGCACTCCTGATCCAGGCGTTGCTGTAAACGCACTGTATGTATCGGCACCACCGTAAGTTACCTTATATGCAGCAAAGGACGTTGCAGACCGCAAATTAGTCGCAGGCTTTAGTATATCAAAATACTCGTCCCTTAAGCTTCTGAGCTTATTGGTTATAGATCTGTAGTCATCCCTTTTCCATTCCAGAAGCTGTCTGTCCTGCTTAATCTTATCTACCTTCATAGCTTCGACACGCATCAGCTGCTGCACCATATAGTCAGTATCTAATCCTGAGGCTAGACCTGACATTCTAAGTCTTGTATTAAGCATGCTTGATATGTTATTAGCCACTTAGATCACCTTCTTTCATCAACTAGCAAACCTGCAAGCTCCCACATCTTTGCGATCATATCCTGTATCTTTCTTGGTGGAAACTCTCTTATTACTTCATTTGTAATTGAATCCTTAAGCACATATATTATTGCACGGGTCTTCTCGTGTACCGTTCTCTCGATGAACTTGTTATATGCACTCAAAGACTTGTTTGCCTGCTCTACAGCATTATCCAGCATTTCATCATTTATTATATGGTCCGAATTCACATCAATATGCGCATCACCGGAAGCCTTTCTTATATTAGTGTCAGCCTCCGAGCCGCCTTTCTGTCGAACTTGCCATTCACCGTTGCTGTTTCCTCCTTGAATGCTTATGCCACTTGAAATCGTTGAATCAATTTTCATTTCTATTCCCTCCTTGGAAAATTTCCAAATCCTTTTGTATAATATATATCGTCCAAATATAAAATTTTCTTTAGGGGATTACCGTATTCAAATTATATATCGTACAACGCGCGTACATTGCCCATAGCGTTATATTCATTTTCTACCTTTTTATCATTGAGTATTTGTCTTATACTATGTTCATTTTCCAATAAACTCTTAAATATTAATAACAGATCGCTTCTATTAGAAAAATTACCTATTGGTAAAACATAATCTTCAGAACCTAAATCCAAAGCAATCCCTTTGGATTTCACTGAATAACCGATTGCTAAAGATGGTATACAAGAAGAATAGGCAGCAATTGATGCATGTGTTCTTGCAAAAATGCCAAATCTGCAATTTGATATTATGTACTTATACTCTGCTGCATCCAACTTATCTGAAACCAGACAAACTCTTTCTCTCTTTCTAATCCCTTTATATATTTCATATAATATTGAATAATCATTATCCATAGGCATAACTACATGAGGAATTAAGGCTATATTCATATCTGTATCGTTAGTTATAAATTCAATTATAGTTTTAATATTCTCTATAAGAATTCCTTCTGACATTTCCCTTCGTGCAACAAGTGGACTGACATTTATCGCAACTGTATTACCTTCAATAAAATTAGAAGGTAGTGCATTTTCTTTAGGCTTTAACAGAAATGCAACATCACTACAGAGCTTTACATTATTCAACCCTTTATCTATTAGTATATTATATGTGAGACTTTCTCTTGCTGTTATAATATTGTGGGATCTTAGTGTATCAAGCATTCTATCATCTATCATCGATGGTTCAATCGAACAACTCCACAGTACACTTTTTGCCCCAACCTTCAATGCCTGTTCATGAATCGTTCTCCATCTCGACCAGTTGTCATAACAGTAATTATCACCCCCTACTGAAAGGCAAACAGTGTCTGATGTAATTCTTTCAAGGGATGATTTATAAATCAGTTTATCATACCTACCTTTTTGATTGGATGCTTTGTCCATAAGAACATAGCTCATATCACGCTGACAGTATTCATCAACCGGCATATTAAATTCAACATCTTGTTCTTTAAAATGAGATGAAAGAATAATCCAACTATCCGGAAACTTACTTTTAATTAATTCAACTGTACACTTCACAATTGCTTCCGCACCATGGTTGTATGCTCCCCCATGACCATAAAGCAAAAATTCTCTATGCATTTTTGACCTCCAATTGCTTCTTTAACAACTTCACTTCATCATCATCAGGACTCAGTTCTATTAAAAGGTTAATTCCAGCTGATGCTTCATCATATCTTTCCTGATCAATAAATAATTGTGATTCGAGCTTTTTTGCATACAAAAATACATCAGTTTCATTAGTTAATGACGATATGTTCATGCATAAATGTATCAATTCTTCCTTAAAAGGATTCACTCCTTTGCCTGTCAAGATTTCAATTATACTGTCCATCGCTTCTGAATACTTATTATTATATAAATCGGCGAGTATACTTGAATAATAAGAAGCAAACTCCTGGTTACCAATCAAATCTAGAGTCACACTGCTTTTGTTGAGCTTTTTCAGTGCGCCCAATGCAATTTGATTATATTGCTTGTTACTAAGCGCTGAAAAAAGCTTTAAAATTACTTCATGAGTTTCAATGTTCATAAGAGATAGTAAGAATTCCGGATATTCAAGCCAATAACCAATTTCATTTTCATCACACATATCTTTAAATGTTGGCAATAAAAAGCATATCATCTCATAATACTTCTTGTTATCTTTATTGTTATAAATTGAGCAAATATATTCAAACAATACCTTATGCCATTTTTGATAATTACCATCAATATTCAGAATACTCCTAGCCGTTTTATCGCTCGAATTTAACCTTGACCAGCACTCTTTTGTAATTTCAGAAGTAAAAGTCTTATATAATATATCTACTTTTTCTTCGTATGTACATTCATCACATATGAGTATATTAATTTTTGTATTAGTGACCATCTGCATAAATATACTGGATATAAACTCCAAATTGAACTTACTTAGCCCTCTGATACTCTCTAAATATTGGTAAAGTGATTTATAATAATTCTCATTACTTTCTAGTGCTTTCTTATTAAATGTATATGAAACAGAATTACTCCTGATATAATAGTTATGAAGCGGTTCAGGATAAAAAGCCACTCTTCTGCAATTTTTCTGGTAATCCAGTACAAACAATGTATCTATACCATATTTAATACTTTTGTTACCTGAAATATTGTTTTCCACAAAAATCCTTGTCTTATAAAGCCTCCCCCATATTGCACCATAATACTGGTATATATACGGGAATGATTGAGCAAAATCTTTATTATCTATAATCAGAACTTCATTTTTGGGACGTTTTACCTTAGACATCTGTCCATTTTCAAACACAAGTGCAGTAGCACATGTTACTAAATCTGAATTTGTTTCATTAATTACATTAAGCATCTTATCAAGAAAGGTTGCTTCATACCAATCATCCGCATCTAATGTAGCGATATACTCATATCCATTCTCATACGCCAATCGAATGTACTTTTCCAATATCCCAGTCGTATTTGTGCTAAGATGCACAGGTAATATTCTACTATCCTTCTCTGCATATTCATTGATTATCTTCCATGTATCATCTGTTGATCCGTTATCAATTAAATAGTATCTAAAATCACTATAGGTTTGTCTTAAAACACTTTCTATGCATTTTTTTATATATTTATCTGCATTATATGCTTGTGTATAAAATACAACTTGTCCCATTCCATTACTCCCTCACTTGATTTCCCTTATATAATCGTCTATTACTTCATAAGCGGTAATTAATTGTACTAAAGTTGATTTAGTAATTTATTGAAAAAACCATGGTACGTCTTTGTCATTGTGGAGTTTTACTATATTAATACCTATACTTTCAAATTGCTTGATACTATTATATATCTCTTCAGAATGAATATAATTAGAAATTATGATACATTCCGGCCTGACCTTTTCTATATCTTTAGGAGATAGGGTTTTGATACCATCTTCATTATTTCTGCCCCATAACTCACTGTTACTATCAAAGATATACGGAGTGAATTGCATATTTCCAAACAATTCTTTATATAGCTGGATTACTCTATGGGTATAACGTCCTGATGGATAAAAACCAACTCTTGAATAATTCCTAGACTCAATTAAGTCATATAATCTTTGTTTCTTAGCTTCTGTATTGAAACAACAATCATCCGCACATTTAAATATCTCTATAAGCCTGTTTATAATTGGCAAGTTCTGAGTGCATCTTTTCTCACAGACCCCACATTTGATGCACGGATTATTACTATCCTCGAGAACTGGTATTGAACCTGAACCTATCTTTTTAAACATATTTATATTTTTAATCATATCCCTATTATTTCTGTTGAAAACTGTAGTGGTATCTTCAAAAAGCTTTGCATTATATCCGAGCATAAAGCTGCTTATAGGAATATTCATTGGGCATCCGCTGCAATAATTGCAGCCTGTACAGAACCCTTTAATTTGATCCATATTTGCTTCAACATACTTAATTCTCATATCAGATATATCACCTATATTATTAAACGCATCAATATTTTCCATCAAATCATCATAGTTGGAAATTCCAGATAATACACTCGAAATTTCCTTATTTGAATAGATGAATTTTAAAGCTGCTTGTGAAACAGTCTCCCCTTCCTGCATTCTTATGCAATCAAAATAGCTCTTGTTTTGTGGTATAATTCCGCCTGCTAAAGAATTCATAGTCAAAATTCCTATTTTTTTATTACTTGCATTACATAATACATCTTTCATCATCTTATGATTGAGCGCATTATATGACAATATCACTCCATCAAAAACATTATCATTGATAATTTTAATGATATCTTTAACTGAAGCATGTGTTGAAAAACAAATATGTTCAATTAATCCTTTGCTTTTCGCTCTTAAAGCTCCTTCATATATAGATCCCTTTTTCATGATTTTTTTGTACTCTTCGTAGCTCTTTATGGCCCACATATAGCAGAATGTTACCTTGTCAACCCCCATATTATCCAGTGATTTTTCTATGCGATACAAAGCATCATCAGCAGTCTTATCTTCAAAATATGAAACTTTAACTGTAACATGATAATCTCTTTTAGTATTCCTAAGTGCTAATCTTACAACCTGTTCTGCCTTATTAAGTGAATAACTGTGAGCTATGTCTATATAATTAACACCTTTATCTAGAGCTTTACAAAGTAAATCCGCAGCATTGGCAATCCCCTCTTCATCATTTATATTTTTTAGTGGGAATCTGTTTGTTCCAAAACCTAATGCAGAGAGTCTTATACCCGTTCTACCGAATGGTCTATATAACATATAATCCTCCAAACTACTATACAGATAATCTTGTTTATCTATTAATAATTTCAGTCATTAGTTTAGCAAAGTCGACATTATCAATCAAACTAAAAAAATAGTCTCTGTATTCACCAGTATTTACTGATTTTATTGCACATTGATTGTTAGTCAATGCAGTTTCAAGAGCGGATTCTTCTCTAAAAATCCTACCACTTAGTCTGTCAAAATACTTCTGGCCTTTATACGAATTGATAATTACTAAAGAGATTCCTTTTTCTATGTCAATACTCTCGTCTTTCAGCTTTATTCCCCAGAAATCTCCCAAAGTTATATCTGAAAGACGGGGAAAACCTTTAAAATTACAATTCGAACAGGAAGGACGCATATATAAATTATATTTCAGGTATCCACACATAAACAAGTCTGAGTATCTATCAGCATAATACTCTCTACCATTTTCAAATTCAATTTTTGTACAGAAATTATTCCAACCATTTATTTTATTTTTGAACCATACCTTTTTAATTATAGAATCATATCGCTTTTCAAGACTTTTTAGATATGCTAAATATGCTTTCGGTGAATTAACTCCCCTGCATATGAAATCGCACAGCAACAGATTCTTATATCGTTTCCCCAAAAAACTCAGTAGCCCTGCACATTCACACGGAGTTCCAACGAATAAAACGGTTTCGTTTTTATCCAATAACATTTTAATATTTTGGGGTATAGAGCCTATTTCACTTTGAACATATTTTGATTGCCTTAATAACGGAATCTCCCTTTCAGAACTAGTAATGTAATGTTCAGCCATATGCATATTATTATATCTCGCACCTGCAACAAAGCCGGACTCTGCAATTATCAGCTTAGCAAATTCAGTAAACAATCCTCCTGATGTACTATTCATCCTAACTTCATTATCCAGTGAGCATGCTGCATATACTTTAGGCTCAAATTCATTCATGTCTTCCAGCTTATTGATAATGGGACATACACTATCACAAAGTCCGCAGTCTAAGCATTTATTTATATCAGTTAAAGGATATAAAAACCCCTCACTATCAGCTGTCATTTCAATATTACAAATAGGACAAATATTCGTACATGCCCCGCAACCAGTACAATCTCCTTTTTTTAGATTTACCATAGCACTATCTCCACTTAACATTTTTCTTCACTACTTTTGCTGGCACCCCAGCAGCTACACAATATGATGGTATATCATCAGTTACAACAGCACCAGCAGCAATAATTGAACCCTCACCGATTGTGACACCTTTTAGTATTTTTGCATTAACTCCTATCCAAACATGATCCTCAATGATTATTGGTGATGTATTGTTTAAAACATCACCATTTTCATCCAGAATCGAATGATGGTCGCCATCATATATGTGAACACCTCTTGCTATTGTAGCACCATCACCGATAGTAATATTATTGCAGCAAGCAATCACTGAATTTGAGTTTATATACCCTTTACCCAAATTTAACGTTGCATTTTTTAACAAATTAATAGTAGCACCATAGAAAAGTCTAAATCTGCCATTAACGTTCAATACAGAATTTTCCTGCATCCTAATATAGCCTTCGGCTCTTGAGCCTTTGAAATGATTCGAGTTGACATGAAATTCACCTTTTAGATTTATACTTGCATTTTTTTGTATGTCAAGTACAGCATTCCTATATATAATAAATCTGCCGTTTTCTTCTCTATTTACATTCTTACAAAAATGATTGTAGTACAATGTCTTCATCCAATTTACTTCAAGCATATTGACACTTCCTTATGTATTTTTTCATAAATTCCTTCTCAAAATCTTGTATATATGGTGAATAGTAGAATTCATCGTAATATCTTGATAGTTCCTCCTTAACAAAATCTAATTGCTTTTTACATGTAACCAGATTGTTTCTTGATATTTTATTACACATTGAAATCATATATGACCATTCGCTGTATTGAGCATAATCAGCTATTTCCGGCAGAATTCTCGAAAGGTATTTTGTTCTTTCGCGAAATGCTGCAAAGTACTCGTTAAGTTGATCGGGTGTTAATAGCAAATCATTTGTAGTAAAAGCAGAATTGTTGCCCACATGTCTGCAAAAACAGTATTTAGGCAGTCCATGTGCAACAACTTTTTTTGCATTTGCTAAATATTTATAGACAACACTTATGTCGTCATATTTACCTGTATTATCGAACCTAATTTTATCAAACAACTCCCGCCTGAGCATTTTTGTCGGCATTGCTGCATTATATTTTTTTCTTTTTAATAACTCTACAACAGCTTCAGACGGAGTCATCACCAGATATTCATCAAAAACACAATTTGGTAAGATTTTTCCATCGACTTCTTTTGTTGATCCACATATTGATATATCTGCATCATTATCGATCGCAAGATTATATAGAAATTCCATCATATCTGGTTCTGCAAGATCATCATCATCTACAAATGTTATATAATCACCTTTGACTAAATCCAAACCCTTATTTCTACCTGTTCCAATATTACTCTTTTCTATATGAACTACTTTAATTCTACTATCCTGTTTTGCAAATTCTTCTGCTATTTCACCGCTTCTGTCAGTTGAACCATTATCGATAATAATATACTCAAAGTCATGAAAATTCTGTGATAGAATTGATTCTATCGTATTTGCTACAATACCCTCACGGTTATATGTAAGCATAATGACACTTAATTTCATTTTGCAGACCTCCTCATATATTATCTCCATACTTTCCATGGCGCGTTGCCTTGTTCCCAGAAACGTTCTAGGTAATGCTTGTCCCGCTGTGTATCCATACATTGCCAGAAACCTGTATGCTTAAATGCAACCATTTCCCCTCGCTTTGCGAGTAATTCAAAAGGATTTCTTTCTAGGATAGTATTATCATTATCAATATAATCAAAAACCTGTGGCTGCAATACCATAAAACCGCCGTTTATCCAGCCGCCGTCTTCTTTACCCTTTTCTGTGAAATTTGTAATTCTCTGAATGCTGTCAATCTCCAACACACCAAACTTTCCACCAGGCTGAACAGCAGTTATAGTTGCTATTTTTTTATTCTTTTTATGAAAAGTAACCAGTTTATTTAGATTAACATCTGAAACACCATCGCCATAAGTAAGCATAAATGCCTCATCACCAATATACTTCTGGACTCTCTTTACTCTACCACCGGTTTGAGTGTTTAGCCCTGTATCTACAACAGTGACCTTCCAAGGCTCAGCAACATTGTTGTGTACTATCATTTCGTTATCTTTAGAAAAATCAAAAGTTATATCTGATCGATACAAGTAATAGTCTGCAAAATACTCCTTAATCACATACCCTTTATACCCACAACAAATAACAAATTCATTAAATCCATAATGAGAATAATACTTCATTATATGCCACATTATTGGCGCATCTCCTATTGTTATCATCGGCTTTGGTTTTAGATGACTTTCTTCGCTGATGCGTGTCCCAAGTCCACCTGCTAATATAACTACTTTCACTTTTTTCCCTCCTGATATTCAATCTATAAAATTCATTACATATCTCTATGCACACTGTCAATTTATAAATAAGAAAAGTGTACAATCATACTGACTTATCATTGAGGTTTAGTTATTTGCAAAATCTATACCTTTAAGCCATAGGGATAACGGGTACTTTTCTTTCATATCATTTTTTAAAGTAAGCTTGTTAATCCTATCACCCTTTGCTTCATAGGCATCATAAATCTTCTCATAAATCCTATACTCCTCTTGCTGATTCAAGGCTACCTTATAGCATTCCAGGGCTTCATCAATTTTGCCCTGATTCTTGTATGCGTCTCCAAGTAAAATATAGCTTTCAGACCGTGCCGGATAGTTATTAATGCTTGTTGATAGTAGATCCATGGCAGTATCAGTGAAATTATAATCTAACAGAAGCGATGCCGTTTTATCTAGTATTTCTGCAGAGCACTGCATCAAATAACTTGAGATATACTCAAATAAATCAAACTCGCCAATATTAATCAAATATTCACTTATATTATATATCATTTTCTCCACTTCCGGCGTCAGATAGGGTTTGTCAATGCTTTCCTTTAATATCAACTTACGGATAAACTTCCATTCCTTGTTGCTAAAATTAAGGCACTCCTTGATCTTATCCACTAATAAAGTGTTTTGAGTCAATAGGCACAGCACAGCTGCATCTAATACGCTATCCTTTGAAACTTTATCTGCTTTTTCCCATTCCCGTAGAGAATTATCATACTGCTTGTTCAGCATCAGGGCAACAGCTCTCATATCAGCTAAACGGAAATCCTCAAAAATGAAAAGGAAATCATACAAAAGAGGATGTCTTGTTTCATATAATGAATAAATCAGAGCCTTTATATCCTCTGCTGTATCTATAGCATAAATCTTATCAAGCTGTTCTTTTATTTCAGTCGGGTTTATACCTGCACGCTGCATAATCTTTAAATATAAAGAAAGTGCAGGTGTAAAGCTTCGTTTTCGCATTACTGCTTCATAAGCTCTATCAAATGCATCCCCTTGCTTCCCTTTCATATCATAGATTACTGCAAGTTTGTAGTTCGACATGTAGCTGCTGGTACCTTCAATTCCTACATTGTCAAGTTCTTCACTAAACCCGAGACACCTTTCAAATACTATCTGGGCATCCTTTAGATATCCACTATTCAGATACAGATTTCCAAGGGTATAGTGAAGGTCAATATACCCAGAATAGACACTTACTGCATCAAGCAAGAGTTTAATACCCTCTTCGTGCCTTCCCAGCAATTGAAGACACTCCCCCATATGTACCAGAAGAGTCCTGACATATGTTTTTCCTTTACTCAGGGAATAAGACTTTTTAAACATATCCAAAGCCTCATTGTATCGTTCCTCTTGCATATATACTACTCCCATATTGTAGTAACTATATCCGGTTTGGTTCTTTTCTACCTCTTTAATCATAATATCTAAATTTCTCTTTTTCTTACCCTTCTCCTTTACTACTTCAGGCATATAACCTACATGATGAATTAATATATCTGAGTCTGTCCCTTCATATTTATTATCTTCTCCAAATGTATTCAGATGTTCGTGCAGTTTCCCACTGTAATGTAACCCTATGCCAGATTTGAACAGCCTTACATTCTTGTGTAATATAGCTCTGCCCTCTGTCTGGTAATTCTTAATTGTGAGGCTATAATAATCTTTATTCTTTTCCAATTCCTTCTGTAAATCAGCACCATCATCAATATATTCATCAGCATCCAGAATCAATATATACTCTGATGTCGCTGCATCTATCGAATAATTTCTTGCTGCTGCAAAATCATCTATCCATTCAAAATATTTGATAATGCTACCATACTTCTCTGCTATTTCAACAGTCCTGTCAGTGGAGCCAGTATCAACTATGATAATCTCGTCAACTTTCCCCTGTACACATTTAAGGCATTTATCCAAGTATTTTTCTTCATTCTTTACAATCATGCATAATGATATTGTATTTTTCTGCATAAGTAATTCTCCTTACATAATATTATATCCTTATTCATTTATCGACAAATTACTTATGCTTCTTAAGAAGTAATCCATGGAAAACAAAAAAGACCTTGGAATTCCAAGGTCTTTCGAGAATTAACTATCTTAAGAGCTGCAGTATACCCTGTGGGTTTTGGTTTGCCTGTGCAAGCATAGCCTGTGCAGCCTGGTTCAGTATGTTGTTCTTTGTGAACTGCATCATTTCCTTAGCCATATCAGTATCTCTTATTCTTGACTCGGAAGCTGTCAGGTTCTCAACTGTTGTGCTTAAGTTGTTAACAGTATGTTCAAGTCTGTTCTGAAGCGCACCAAGTGTTGATCTTGCGCCAGAAATTGTATCTATTGCAGTTGTTGTTGCGTCAAGAGTAGTAACATTAAGAGTAGAGAGATTCTCAGTCATTGTAATTGCCATAGTATCTGAAGAACCTTCATTAATCTGAATAGTAAGACCATCCAAGCCCCCGTTCAAAAGTGATATACCATTGAACTTAGTCTTGCTTCCTATATTCTGTATTTCTGCTGTAAGTGCAGCGATTTCTTTTGCTATGTTAGCTTTGTCTGTAGCATTGTAAGTGCCGTTAGCATCCTGAGTGTAAAGCTCTTTTATTCTTACGAGCATATCACTTACTTCAGTCATTGCACCTTCTGCAGTCTGTATGAGTGAGATACCGTCCTGAGCATTCCTTGTTGCCTGCTCCATAGCTCTGATCTGGCCTCTCATCTTTTCAGATATTGACAGACCTGCTGCATCGTCAGCTGCTCTGTTTATTCTGAGACCTGATGAAAGTTTCTCCATGTTTTTGCTTGTGTTAGTTGCGTTAACACCTAACTGTCTGTGTGTGTTGATTGCCATCATATTGTGGTTAATTCTCATAATTAATTCCTCCTTGATATTCTTTTATACCAGAATCCTTTCCGGCATTTATTTGCAAAAGTCTCAGCTATAAGCATGGGCCCTATGCCTTTTGCTGCTACTTTTTGCTTTCAAGTATTATATCGGGTAAGTTTTGGATTACTTTAGCTTTTTTTACTTGTTTCTATGAAAATTTTTATCTTTTTATTATTTTCGACAGCATATTTATTTTCAAATCATTATTGATGTTGGATTCGGTATTTGCATTTTCAACCGCTTGAATCAGTTCCTTCCGGAATACCTTCACTTTCTTAGGTGCTTTTATCCCTATTTTTACTTTGTCCTCGCTGATATCTGTTATAATAATTTCAATATCTTCACCTATAACCAGCGATTCATCCTTTTTTCTGGTCAGCACTAACAAGAAGCATCAGCCTCCTTTATAACCTTATGCTTGATCTCATACCTATCATCATCAAGTATTTCCTGCTTACCTTTACCATTCTTCCTGTTAATTATTATTGGAGCCTTCAGATTTGCCGTCATCTTGTTCAGATCATCAGGTATGGTCAGTATAGCGTATAGGAGCACATCCTCTTCCTTGTCAATCTCCAGCTTCTCAACTGTATCTTCACATATCTCAATATCATAGTTCCCCACAACAAGTGCAGGGGGAACTATGATAAAGCATACCGACTTATTGTCAACTGACTGCAAATAGCTGAAATCGGTACCCTCATCATGTATCAATGCATACTTAGTTAATTCCTTGAAGCCCGGTATCCCCTCAGCAAAATTAATTATATCCTTGTCCTGCACTTCCAGTTCGCCAAAGAACTTTGTACTTACTTTCATTTATACCCCTCCGATATATAGCCTGTTTTTTAGACTATAGTGTCTACATTGTTCCCAACAAATTCAAAACTTATATGCGGGTATTGCTTCAAACGTATATCTACTTTGCCCGGATAGTAATCAAATTGAGG
>JAWLHF010000067.1:0-18591 GCA_041690515.1 Clostridiaceae bacterium
CAAATACTGTAGTGAGAATGCCTTCATTTGTCATATGGGACAGGAAGGCTGATACTGTTGATACTGTCAGGTAGTATTGGGTAATGTTCTGCTTGATATCAAAGTTCTCTACCATTTTTGCAGTTATCTCTTCTCTGTCCAAAGCTTTATTGCAGGTATCTGCAATAAAGCTTATGGTGTCCTTCAGAACCTTTATATTGGCGTCCAGCACAGTCTTAGGCTCTGTCAGAGTCTCTCCGTGACTGGGCACGTAATAATCATAATTCATATCCTTCATGGATTCAAGGGTGCTTATAGCATCACCTATACCCGTAAAATATGGAAGCCCATGCTTATCCAGCATATTCACAGAAAAAAATGAATCTCCTGCAAACAGCACTTTATCAGCGGATGCTACTCCCACCATACCAGGAGTGTGTCCGGGAAGCGTTATGATTTCAACAGTAACACCGCAGATATCCTGTAGTCCCTCTTCCAGTACATGATCCACCCTGCTCCCTTTCGCTTTCAGGAATTTTGTGTCCAGTTCCTTCAATGGATAAGCCGAGTATAGATAAAAAGGTTCCAGTTCAGGATACTCGATGATCCCCTTCTCAAAGGGAGGAGCATATACTGTACAGTTTGTCCTGTTCCTTACCAGATGGTTGCCTCCGCAATGGTCAGCATGGGAATGAGTGTTTATAATTGCACCGACCCCCATGCCGTTTTCCTCCATTATCTTCAGCAGTCTCCTGCCTGCATCATCATCTATTCCCGTATCTATTACTATACTCTGTGCCGGATCTTCAGCATTCTTGATAATACCTATCTTCGCCGCTCCATCCAGATAATATGTATTTCCTTTTACATGTACAAGTTTGTATCCCATGTGTTCCTCCTTTGTGAAAACCCCGAGTGTTGTCTTGTCTGTCTGTCATGCTAAACGCAGTGAAGCATCTTTTGCCCATCCTCATTTCATTCTTTGTGTCTTTCGATTGCCAGCTCTATCAGCCTGTCGATTAGTTCACTGTAGCCTACTCCTGCTGCATCCCATAGTTTGGGGTACATGCTAATTTTTGTAAATCCGGGAATTGTGTTTATTTCATTTATATATATCTTACCGGTCTCTTTATCCATAAAGAAATCCACTCTGGCCATTCCTGCGCAGTCAAGAGCCTTGTAAGCTTTGACAGCTGCTTCCCTCAGCTCGTTGGTTTTCTCTTCGCTCAAAGGAGCGGGAATGATCAGTACAGATTTGCCGTCATCAAAGTATTTAGCCTCATAATCATAAAATTCATGACTGGGGATTATCTCTCCTATTCCCGAAGCAACAGGATCATTGTTACCCAGGACGGCACATTCAAACTCCCTGCAGTTGATGCTCTCCTCCACCATTACCTTTCTGTCGTACTTGCATGCCTCCTTCAAACCCTTAACCAACTCCGCCCTGTCATGCGCCTTTGTGATGCCTACACTGGAGCCCATATTTACAGGCTTTATGAATACAGGATATGAAAACCTGCCTTCTATCCGGCTTACAGCAGAATCCATGTCCTTCTCCATATCCGCCTTAAGTATCACATCATAGTCACCCATGGGAAGTCCCTTCATACCAAAAAGCTTCTTTGAGAATTCCTTATCCATGCCGAGGGCCGACGCCATGACTCCGCAGCCTACATAAGGGGTGTCAAGCATCTCCAGCAATCCTTGTATTGTACCGTCTTCCCCATTGGGACCATGCAGGACAGGAAACACCACATCTATCCCGCTTTCTGTATCTCCTTTAAAAAACCCCGAAAACAGAAGATTGATGGTCTCATCTCTCCCCAGTTGTTCCGCTTCCTTCTCCCAGCTGCCGTCTGCTATCTTATCCGTTTCTCCTCTGTAAGTCATCCATTTTCCCTGTCTTGTTATTCCTATCATAAATATATTGTATTTTTCCTTATTCATCGCTTTTATCACATTTGTCGCAGACATGAGGGACACTTCATGCTCTCCCGATTTTCCGCCGAATACTACCGCTACATTCAATTTCTCACTCATAAATCAACCTCCAAGCTATTAACATTTGGGACGGTCTTAAGATCCTTCGGTCCTTCCCCTCTCAGGATGACATCTAATAAATCTACTATATTAATATTCTACTCTCATGTATATTATTAATCAAACAAAAAAGCCGGACTCATGCCAAATAATTGGTATGAGTCCGGTTTTTTGACTGTTATCTTCCGCTTAAGCTTCTTTCAGCGATTTCGATAGCTTTCTTGACTATATTGCCGCAGTCCCTTGAGGATACTCCGCCCCAGCCTTCAGATTGCACTATGCCGTCTACCCCGAGTTCTCGAGCTATTTCGTATTTGAGATTATCCGACATCATTCCTCTGTTTCTACTCATAGCTGATCCTCCTCATTTTTATTTGGTAAAGCATATATCGAACCGCTTTTTATGAGCAATGTTCCTATGCTGTGTCTACTCTGCTGCACACATATATTTTTTGTGTCTTCAGCATTTTTTATGTGATGAAATATGTGGCGGCTTAAGCATTACTGTGTGAGTGTACCACCTTCATCCTTTATGATTCTTAGTATATTCTCCTCGTTTCCTGTATCTGCATTTATATATACAAAGTAGTCAAAATTGTTATATTTGCCTTTAAATTCATAACAAAGCTGTTCTTTATTGCCCGGCATCGGGATTATCGCCAGCTTCACCCTTTCTATTTTAAGCCTCTGGCTTACCTTCTTCTTCGCTTCCTCTTCAGACAGCTTTGGTTTGGGTATCTGACGCTGGTGATGGGACATAAGGAAGGGGTATGCATCAAAACCCACTATCTCTCCATTATCAAGGGCTACCTTTACTTTAAGAAGGTCAGGGTATATCAGGACACCCTCCTTTGAAACACCTATGAAGGTTATTGTTGTTGTATTGTCATTCTTGAGAAAATATGTCTCGGTAAGTTCTCCAAAGCCATGCTCCTTGAGAAATTTTTGAGCCTTATCGCTGGCCTGCTGATCCGTCAGCTTCTTTTCCGGTATATCTCTGGGATTTAGCATCCACAGGACATACCCGCCCTTTTTGGTTATGTCTATATTTATTGCCTTGCTCTTATCATTATCCTTTGGCGTTGCCTCCAGTCCAAATGTGTGTATTTTACCTTTGCCGGAACTGGTTTCAACTATTCTGCCCGCCTTATCCGCTCCGATGAACTTCTTGGCTTTTTCCTTGGCTTCCTCAAGGTTTATGTCCTTTCCCTCCAGACCTTTTGGCTTTCCTTCCACCACATTGTCAGAAAAGGGTCCGTCATAAATCAATGTAGGATAATCACTGAACTTATCCTCCATTTTCCCGAAGCTGACTTCCACAGCATCCTTAGATGCTCTTCTAAGGGCGAGTCTGCCTTGCTTTCTGATTTCACCGAATTTGATCTTGCCCTCAGTCATATCCGACTCCATTTCATGGAGCTGCCCCAGCAAGTCTCCGGCATAGCCTCTCAGCTTTGAAATCTGTTCCATATCCTTTTCACTGACATTCTTACTCTCCGCATTCTTCCTGGATAGGCTGTAGCTGTAATCACTGACCTGGTTCAAATACTTTTCGGTCTTGCTTAATGCAACATGGGTAATGGGCAGCTGTCCCAGATTCTCAGCAGCGGAATATGACTGCATCCAGGTTTGTGACATCAGTGCGTTACTCTGTATCGGAGAGGCCGATATCTCTGCTTTTTCCAGCAACAGCTTGATGTTCTCCACGTTTGTCACAAGTTCTCTGAAGGAACGCTGATAGTTATTCTGTAAAAAGGTCTGATACTGTTTCTTCTCGGTATAGGTGTTATATGCAAAAAAGCCTGTCAAAATCAAAGCTGCAGCAAACACTACCATTATTCTATGATATTGCTTCCTGTCCAGCTGCATCTTAAACAATTTCATGGCTGTCCCTCCTCTTATAATTTATGCCTCGTACCTCGAGCCTAACCCCAGAGTCTCGCTTCCTCGGTTTTATTTGCAGAAGTAGTGCTTTCCTATGACTTTTATAATAGGCCTCGACCATATCCACTTGTTTGTGGTTTTTGCCGGGTTATAATAATATATTGCTCCTCCTGAAGGGTCCCAGCCGTTCAGTGCATCTCTTGCGGCTTTCATAGCACTCTCTCCGGGAGGCTGAAACATCTGCCCGTCAGATACTGCTGTAAATGCCCCGGGCTGGAAGATGACCCCTGCTATGGTGTTGGGAAATCTTGAATCGTCAACTCTGTTCAAAATAACCGCCGCCACAGCCACCTGCCCTATGTACGACTCTCCTCTTGCCTCTCCATGTATGCATTGGGCAAGAGTATAGACCTCATTGCTTCTGGATGTGCTTTTTCTGGCTGCAGTTGCAGTCCCGGTCGGCATTCCAAGGGCTTTAGCCGTTGCATTACCTACTATTCCGTCAGCCTTAAGGCCGTTCTTGCGTTGAAAAGCCTTTACTGAGTTGGCAGTTCTCCAGCCATATATACCGTCCACAGAGCCTTTATAGTAACCCCATCTCTTAAGCTTTGTCTGTACAGTCTTTACCTCAGCGCCTCTGGAGCCCCATTTCAGCAGTATGGACCCTGCCTCATCACTGATTTGTGAAGCCATATGGCTGCTGTATATCCAACCTCCAAAACCTGCATAAATGAATACTATGACAATAAAAGGAATCAGCCTCTTGTATCTCTTACTGAACACTAAAAACACCTCCTGCTTTTATTTTTTGTAGCAGAAGGTGTTTTATTCACATATTACCATTTGGATATATTTGCTTAATTGCCTTTGATGCCCATCTTGGCAAGCTTCAGATTCATACTTTTTGCCAGTTCAAGTATTTTAAACCTTAATTTTACGGGTATGTCTTCTGTCTTTCCTGTGGATATGAGCAATCTGTATTCTTCCTTTGTAAGCTGAGACTCCAGTTCTTTCATAGTCTTCTCAGGCACCACTCCATGGGCAACGTCTATGAAGCATAACGGCGGGAACATTACACACCACCAGTTCTTACCCTCTCCTTCACCAATAACTATATTCAGCGCCTGATATTCCCCGGCAGGAAGTGTAAGGCTGCCATATGTCTTGGTAGGAAAATCAGTAGTTGTAAAAGCAGCTTTGACATTATAGAACTTGCCTTTTTCCACTATGGTCCTTTTGGAAACAGCTTCTATTTCTTCAAGGCTTTTTCCTATAATGCTCTTGACTTCGTCAATATCTTCAATTCCCTCAAATCTTTCATTCATTCTTCTTATAACTTCATCTCTGACCTGGAGCTTCAGCTGCTGATCCTCGGGTGAGTCGCTGTTGGCAACCACATGAAGCCTGATTATCTTGTCAGGCACATCTGCCAGCTCCTTATCAGTATTTATGTAAACGTTCATCAGAATGCCGAATATAAAGAAAAATGAAAGCAGGAAGAGTCCGGTTTTATAAAATAATAATCTGTTTCTCACGAAATTAATCCTCCTTATTAAATCCTACAGTGCCCTTGGGTATGAGTAACACGGATATTTCACCGTGCATACGGCTGTGCACATATTTGTCATAGCTGTTTAAGCAAAGTGTGCCATTCTGAGGGAGAAGCGACCGGAGAATCTTAGGATGCTTCGCGGCCTTCAGTATGACAGGGTGTTTGGCCGGGGTCAAAGATCCTTCGCTACGCTCAGGATGACATCGATGTGTTCAGAATTACTCTTTTCTTCACTTATAAGGAATACCCAAGCTTACCTCGCAACCTCGAAACCTCGCAACCTCGAAACCTCGCAACCTCGAAACCTCGCAACCTCGCAACCTCGAAACCTCGAAACCTCGAAACCTCTATATATTAATCTTTGCCATGTATTGAAGGATTTATTCACAAGTACAGTCAAAGCCGTCCTTACCTTATTATTCCTACTCTCCTTATATGAACATCCGCAGTAACGCTTATCACAATATTGTCAGTAAAGTATTTTTCATAATCCTTTTCTATTGTTCTGAATAATCTCGGCTGATATTTGCTCAGATAATCCCTTACCCCTATAAGATCCACACGGAATTCCTCCTGGAATTTGCTTATCAGCTTCTCACTTTCACCGATCATCCTTTTCTCGATATCCCGGCCAATTACCTCCAGAAAAGCTTCATCCAGTACCTTTTTGCCCATCATGTACTCATCTATGCTGCCTTCAGTTTCCAAGTCATAATTGATGTATATCTTTCCATCTTCAACCTTTGTCAGCTTGATATCCCTCCGGAAGGTAAAATGCCTGAAGGATATGGATACATCATCATGCTCCACCGATATATTTCCTCCTCCTGCGTTGTCAGTAAGCCAGTTGTATACTGCAACCTCCTGGTCCCCAAGATATCCTGCCAGCTTGAAGTCCTTTATGACCCCTGCCCCGCTGATCTTTACCTCATCCTTGGAAGGAGTGAGCTTTGGAATCACTGCAGCCCCATTCTGTTCAGTCAGCATTATAATAAAATCTGACAGTGTAAGCTCCATGACCTTAGTGGTATAATCACTATTCTCTGTTATTCCTGCGATATATGGCATAAGAAGCTTGTCATACATAGGCTCCACCCTGAAAACATCCTCCGCTGTGCCGGGCACTATATACGCATACATGCTGTTATGAAACTCGTGATACCTGCTGATACCATCTATCACACCTTTCAGCAGCTTCTCATCCTTCATCAGATCTTCTCCGAAGAATATGCCTCTTGAATGGCCGTAGAACTGCTTCTGTGAAAACCTCTCAAGGAGCTGAGTCAATGATGTAATAACCGTGTTATTCATTGTCTTGTATGATTTGTAGGCCGGTCCCGGCCCTTCCTTGACCATATCCACCACAGGAGATACGAAGGATATGGTGTATCTGTCCTCCGGAGTCCTCTTGTCTTCTTCCTTCGTCTTGTCGATCCCCATTGCAAGCACGAAAAGCCTGTCTTCTATCTCTATCTTATCCCAGCAACCGGTAAGGAGCAGGGCACATACAAGTAATGCAATTATTCCTCTATGTTTACTATTTTTCATCCTAATGCACCCCCTGTTTTCTCAGCTTTGCCACAAGCAGCAAGGCAATCGGCAATATATATAGAAAAAAAGCGATTGCATATGGGAATATTGCACTTCCCCATTCGAAAAGCTCAGCCAGGCTGTCCGGCTGAAGCGCCAGATAGTATATAACTATTGCCAGAGGAAGCACATACTGCTTTTGTTCTTTTGTTCCGGCCACCTTGGATATTGAGTAGCTTACAATGAAATAAGAGGACACTATAGTGGTAAATACCGTCAATACCCAAAGGGACAAAATCACACCATCAAGACGTTCAACAAATAGCCCCGGAAGGCTTATGCTCCTTATGTAATTCAGCAAAGGCCATATGAACAGAATCGTGGCCTTTGACCCAAAAGTCGCTATACAGAAAGCCGTAATGGCGGTCACAAACACAATCAAGAATGCTACGGCAATTATTGCCGGTTTCATTGCCTTTTTTGGCTCCCTCATAAATCCTATATAAAAAAGAGCAAGCTCTATGCCTCCGAAGCTGAATGCAAGGGTCGGGACAGCAGTCAGGAACTTTTCCGGCGGTGTTTGCATCACCGGAAGCAGATTGCTGAAATCCATATTGGGAAAACCAAAAAGCAGTATAACAATAAAAGGAATAAACAAAAGCGGAAACAGAAGTTCATTGATCCTTGCGATGCACTCAACACCACCTCTTACTATATAAGTACATACAAGAATCAGACTCAGCATTATGACCTCCGTAGGAGTTCTAAACAGCAGGAACATCTTCACTACTTCAGTAAAGCTCCTTGTTACAAAAGCTATTATAAGCAGAAGGTAGACAGCAAACAAACAAGTCAATACCTTTCCTATTATAGTCCCTAAAATTATCTGACTGTACTCCACAAAAGTCTTTCCGGGAAACCGGGCATTCAGCCTGACCAGTATAATTACTGCCGCTATATTCAAAACACCTGCAAATACAACAGCCAGCCAGCCATCCTGTCCCGCTGCATCAGCTGCATCTGCAGCTATGGAGAATACCCCAACTGAAATGACAGACATGATAATAAGCATTGCAATCTGGTAAGGTGATACTGTATCATTATTTCTTATCATCGTCATTTCCCTCCTTTTCCAACTTGTTTATCAGGTGCCTGTTGTTCTTCATCCTGATTGTATTTCTGGCAAGAGTGAGGGGCCTTTTTCCCATAAGGAAGGTAGGCACTCTGACGATCGTATCCTTAAAATCACTTCCTATAAAGGATGCGTAAGGTGACATATACGGTACTCCGAAGCTTTTAAGCTTAACCAGGTGGCTAAGTATCAAGAGTACTCCAAGCATTATGCCATACAAGCCCAATACCCCGGCAAAAACCATAAGGGTGAATCTAAGCATTCTGAAGGCTACTGACAGGCTGTAATTGGGTATTGAAAAGGAAGATATGGCTGTTACTGCCACTATAATAACCATAATAGGGCTTACTATTCCGGCCTCCACTGCCGCCTGGCCTATTACAATACCCCCTACTATTCCGATGGCACTTCCAATGGGAACAGGCAATCTCAGCCCGGCTTCCCTCAGAAGCTCAAAGGTGACTTCCAGCAAAAAGGCTTCTATAATGGCAGGAAAAGGAATGCCTTGCCTTGCTGCCGCTATGGATATTACCAGCTTTGGCGGTAATATCCCCGGATGGAAGGAGGTTACCGCTATATAAAGGGCAGGAAGCACCAGAGATATTATGCTGGCCATGTACCTTATGGCCCGCAATATCGTTGCCACATACCATCTGTCATAATAGTCCTCCGGAGATTGGAAGAGACTGTTTATGGTTGTAGGCACGATCAAAGCAAAGGGTGAGTTATCAACCAGTATCGCCACTCTTCCCTCATAAAGGGAGGCAGCCACTTCATCCGGTCTCTCGGTTACATTTATCTGGGGAAAGGGAGATATATAATTGTCTTCGATAAGCTGTTCTATATAGCCGCTTTCTATTATTGCATCAATGTCTATCGTCTTTATCCTCCGCTGCACCTCCTCAACCAGTTCAGGAGCTGCGATATCCTCTATATAAAAGAGCCCGACATCTGTAAAGCTTCTCTTGCCTACTCTAAGCTGCTTCAGTTTCAGCCTGTGATCCCTTATCCTCCTTCTTACCAGTGCGGTATTCACTCTGAAGGTCTCGGTAAAGCCGTCTCGGGGCCCTCTTATAAGCGACTCGGTGTTGGGCTCCGACACACCTCTCATAGGCCAGCCCTTTGCACCTATTATTATGCATTTTTCGGTAGAGTCTATGAAAAGCACTGCATCCCCTATAAGTATGGCCAGTATCGCATCCTCCAGGTTGTCTTTATCTGCAAGCTCAGAAGCCGGCAGCCCTCCATATCTTACCAGCTTGTATAACTCTTCTCCGGGCTCTTTGGCGTCCGGAGGCACTTCCCTAGCGTGAACCATAAGGGCATTCAATACCGCTTCATTGAGCAGATCCCTGCTGCTCATTCCATCAACATAAACAAGAAGGAATTCAAGGTCCTGTTCCTTGCCCACTCGGAACTCCTTGTAAACTATATCATCACAATCCTTGAGACGCTCCTTAAGCCTTCGGGTATTTTCCTCCAAGCTCTTGGAATTCAGCAGCTTTCCCATCTCATTCTCTTTCTTTTCCTTATTGCCTTTTCTACTTGAAAAAAAACCCATCAAAATGCCTCCCTCATATGACCGACTATAGTCTTACAACCACCAAAAGTATAAAGGGCAGCAATATGCACCCCAGACCTACTCCCAACGATATGGAAGCATCCTTCCGATACTTCATTTTCTTGAAGTACTTGTAATCAGACAATATAACAAATATGCCGATTGCTATCATTGTCAATATCACTGTGACATCCAAAAAACTCTTGATATTGTCCTTTATCATATTGAACATCCTATATCCACCCTTTTCAATGCAAGAATTTAATGTACCTTATTTAATTGAGTTATTTTTTACAAAAGACGGTTTATATATGCATTTTATGTTTCGAGGGTTCGGGTAACACTTATCACACGGATGTCATCCTGAGGGAGGAACGACCGAAGGATCTTAAGATACTTTACGATCTTTAGTATGACAGGGAACTTCTTTTTCTATGGTGCTGGTAACTCATGGTCAAAGATCCTTCGCAGGCTCAGGATGACATTGGGGCTTTACGCTTCTGCTGTGTATTCAGTAGAATTCTGTGCCGCATATCACCTTTTTTGCATTAAAAAATACCGGGGTTAACCGGTATTTTGGTGTTTTACATATATTTTTCTATTACCTCAAGATCGCTTAATCGGTCCACATCGTTTCCTATCTCCGGATAAGGGGATATCACAGCTGCACCCCTTATCCCCAGAAGGGACTCGCATTTTCTCTGGATTGCATTGATTGTCAGAATTCCCAGGGCAAGACGCAGCAAAAACCCAAAACCAAGTACCCTGGCCATTTTCATCGGGCTTTTCCTGTATTCCAGCATCTTTTCTACAAAATCCTTACACTTGTCAACAACCTCAGGATTAAAATAAAACACATTGCCTCCTGTGAACTGTCCTTCCCAAAGGCGAGCGTAGGTCCTCCTGACACCGGGATACTTATGGTCATTGACCTTCTTGTCTACGATAGAATAACATAGATCAACATCCTTCTGCCTGCATCTGGCTACGAAATCCTCAACAGCCTCTCTCGTAATCATTGGAATATCAGAGGTCACAATGAGCATCTCCCTTCTGCCCGGAAAGTGCTCCAGCGCCAGAAGTATATTGGACACTATAGAATCAGTTCCCTCTATAATCTTATCCACAATATCCCCAATAACAGGCTCCAGCTTATCCTTGGGACCCACAACCGCGATCCTGTCTATACAGTCGCATTTTCTCAAGGTTTCCACTACATATTCAATCATGTGCTTATCTTTTATCTTATAAAAGGCCTTGTTTATCTTTTCTTCTCCTGCCCCGATGCTATTGTCCCTTTTTTCCCCTGCAAGCACTATAACATCCACTCAACTCAATCCTTCTTTCCTAATATAGGCACCCGGTAACTCTATCTACTGTTCCTTTGCGCTGTTACCGATCATCTCCATCATATAATTTTCGGCGTTTTCTATATGGCTTTCTGCAAGCTTCTCAGCCATGGCAATATTCCTCTTTGATATTGCATCAGCTATCTGGTAATGCTCCTTTGCCAAGGTCTTAGACTTATTTGATTTGTTTATGTACATTACCCTGAACCTTTGAACCTGCTCCCTCAAGTTGTTGTTTATCTGGAGCAGCTTTTCATTTCTCGCAGCTCTAAATATCCTGTCGTGGAACTCTATATCCATCTCAATAATCCTGTCAAAATCCTCTGCATCTATTGCTTTGTCAAATTGCTGGGCTGTCATCTCCAGCTCCCTCATCTCCTCTTCAGTTATCCTCAAAGCAGCAAGTCCCGAAGCCAAGCCTTCAAGTGCTGCTCTTACTTCAAGCACTTCAATGATGTCCTTAACTGAAAGGTCCGCTACATATGCACCCTTCCTAGCTATCATCACCACCAGGCCTTCCAGTTCCAGCTTCCTTATGGCTTCCCGGATAGGTGTCCTGCTGACTCCCAGCTTTTCTGCAAGCTGCACCTCCATGAGCCTTTCCCCTGGCTTCAATACCCCTGAAATGATGGCTCCCCTGATTGATTCAAATACTACTTCTCTTAGCGGCTTATAGTTGTCCAATTTCAGCTCTAGAAAATCTGTTTCCAATATTATCGCCCCCTGTTAGCTTTTTAATACAGATCCTATCAAAAATCCCAGGTCTGATTGATGGTTTTTACAACGAAAACCTCACTCACCATATGTTTTATATAATCATAAGCATTATATGCCGATGCAGTATCTTTGAATATTCCAAACACAGTAGGCCCACTGCCGCTCATCATGCTGCCCAGGGCCCCGTATTCCAACAGTTTTTCCTTTAATTCCACAATCTGAGGACACATCTTGACTGTCACTGTTTCCAATACATTGCACATGTTTGCCGCAATCCTGTCCAGATCCTTTTCTTCAATACATCTTACCATGTCCTTAATATCCGGTCTTTCACTGATTTCCTCCAGTTTCAGTCCTTCATAAACCTCCCTTGTGGAGATGTTCACCGAAGGTTTTGCTAAAAGGACCAGACATTCAGGGATACCTTCAAGGGGAGTCAGCTTCTCACCAAGGCCTTCCGCTAGAGCTGTACCTCCCTGAATGCAGAATGGAACATCGGAGCCAAGCTTCTTTCCCGCCTCCAGAATCTCATTTTTTGACAAACGCAGATCCCACGCCTTGTTCAGGAGTTTCAGCGTAAGAGCTGCATCGGCACTTCCGCCTGCAAGGCCGGCAGCAACCGGAATTGTCTTATCAATATTTATCAATACACCCTTTTTAACATTATATTTGGTTTTCAAATACTCTGCAGCTTTATACACAATGTTCCTCTTATCAGTCGGTATGGTATCAGTATTGGAAGTTACCCTTATATCACCCTTTAGTGCCCTTACTGTTATAGTGTCATATAATGCTACCGATTGCATGATCATTGATACGTCATGATACCCATCAGGCCTTTTCTTCAATACATCAATAGCAAGATTTATCTTTGCAGCTGCTCTGCCGCTTTGTGTGTTCAAAACCATCACGCTCCATTATTATGTATACAAAAATCCCCAATTTTATTATATAACAAATCTGAATATTTTAACATAAAATAAAAAAATAAAGACAGGATTTATTCCTGTCCACGACTTATATTTCAAATCCAATACATCTTGATGATCACTTATCTATCCACATTCTGCCCTACTCTGATATTCTTCAGTATCATTATCTGCATCCCATCGGTCACTTTGCTTGGATTGTCTATCGCATTCAACCTGGCAAGAGCATCCACTGTGGTATTGTACCTCTTTGCAATGCTCCATAGGGTATCACCCTTCTGCACCATATAAATGGTGACTGCCGGTATCCTTCCAAAATCTATGCTGACTCCTTCAACTGCTTCTACACTCTCCACCAGCTTCTTCTCTATACGCTTTACAGCTTCTGCATATATACCAAGTACAACACGCAGCTCAATCACTTCGTTGTTTATCTGTGTAAAGTTCACGCTGTCGGCACTGCACTTAACAGTACAAGGCATTCCCAGCCTTACTCCGGATATATCAACAAAATGCCTGAAGGGTATCTGCTCCATCATACTGCACATGGGTTCAGCACTATAAGAGGTCATATAAACCGCCGTGCACTCCATCATCCCTTCAACCATGACCCTGTCATCAAGCATTCTCACTTCGTTCACTATGGGCATCACATTTACATAACATACCTTCTCTATTTCAGGATCTCCGTGCTTTATCCCCATGGTTTCCTTGATTACGATATTTGAACGGCCTTTGCCAACGAACTCGCTTAGTTCAATTATATCCTTCTCTATATCAACTACATTTGTGGGACTGTATGCATCCACCACCACATCCTGCTCGGTATCTTTAAAGACCCTGGCGCCCATGCCAAGCACCATATAGGCATTCACCACTCTTCGGTCACCGTTTTCGTCCTCAGAAACCTCCAGGTAGCATTCTTGCAGAGCACTGTCCGTCACACATTCCATATCCTTTTCTGCCGCAGGAATCTCTATGTATTGCGTGAAGGGGATCTCAAACTCCTGATACTGCAATTGGTTGTCTTCTGTATCAGCCTTATACAGTATGCATACTCCCAGGAATCCGGTAACCTCAACCTTGCCTTCTATTGTTTTTTCGTCCTTCACAATAACCTTAAAATCGGATCTCAATATCTTGTCTATTACCGGTACGTCAGCGGCTATACTCAGCTCCTCATTGAACTCATAGCGATCCTTGTTATAGCCCATAACTTGTTTGAAGCTTCCGGGCTCACGCAGTACCTGTATATCAGAAAGTCCTCTCACATCCGTAGCAAGCTCCAGATCGAACAGATCCTCAACCTTGCAGTACAGATCCATAATAACCTTTATCCCAAGCTTCCTTGAGTTTATCATATAGCAATCTATATGCTGGATAACCGTATTGACGGATTCTTTCATCTTCGGTCTTGCGCCCGGTATCTCAATGCCCTGTGAAAAGCTTGCAGCAACATCCATATTATGCAGCGGCTTTCCTTCATCATCTGCTGCATATAATATGCTTATCAATACCTGCCCATTTGCCAACACCTTATCGTTCAATACTTCGCAATCCTTCAACTGTACGGTTGCGCTAGGAGCTAGTATCTTGTATAAATCCGGATTTATGTCCGGTACATTTATATCTTCTTCTACTACCGTGCTGAAAACATTCTCGCCTATTATTCTGGAAACTTTGAGTGGGTTTTTTATTAACTCTAGTGGCATAGTTTTCCTCCTCCTACTATAGTTTTTCTATTAATTTATATGAGACGAGGCGGAATTTATGACTAGAATTTATTTTGGGTAAGGCGTTGAAAAATAGAAGAATGCGTCATAGACGCATCATTCTATTTACTCATTCATGAGTCCTGTCTTTTCGAATATCTTGAACATTATGCTTATTATCATTGCTACTACTGTTGCCAGTGCCATACCTGCCAGGGTCACTGTTCCTATCTGTATGTGGGCACCGCTTAGGCCTATTATGAGTACTACTGCTGTGAGCACCAGGTTCTTGGGCTTGTTGTAATCCACCTTCTGGTCCACCAGCATTCTTATACCTGAGGCTGCTATTACTCCGAAGAGCAATAATGATACTCCTCCCATTACGGGATCCGGTATGGTCTTTATTGCAGCAGCAAGCTTTCCTACAAAGGACATCACTATGGATATTGCTGCAGCTCCTCCAATCACCCATACACTGTATACCCTTGTAAGTGCAAGTACACCTATGTTTTCACCGTAGGTTGTGGTCGGTACTGCGCCCACAAAGCCCGAAATGGCTGTTGACAATCCGTCTCCCGCCATAGTGCGGTGCAATCCGGGATCCTTTATGAAATCCTTTTCACAAATGTTTCCGGTTACTATCAAGTGCCCTATATGCTCTGCTACAACAACCAGAGTGGCGGGCAGTATCGTCAGTATTGCAGAGATATTCCAGACCGGAGTGGTAAAGGTAGGTATTGCAAACCATGCAGCTTCTTTTATTGAGTCAAAATTAACGATTCCCATAAGCAATGCAATTATGTATCCTCCTATAACACCTACCAGTATCGGTATTATAGCCAGAAATCCCTTGAATACTACTGAGCCTATTATTACTATTGCAAGAGTAGATATGGACACAATAAGGTATTTGGGATCCAGCGGGCTTCCGTCCTGGGATATCAGTCCGGCCATGCCTGCAGCTGTCGGAGCCAGCTCCAACCCTATGATTGCAACTATTGCACCCATTGCAGCAGGGGGGAATACAACATCTATCCACTCATAACCGGCATATTTTATCAGCATGCCTATAAGTGCCAATAACAGTCCGGATACAACAAATCCAGCCTGTGCAGCCTGAAAACCCTGGGATGCCATAACTACAAATGCGGGTGACAGGTATGCGAAGCTGGAACCAAGAAACGAAGGAACTTTCCCTTTAGTAAGGAATATATAAAGCAGTGTTCCTATACCGTTAAGCAATAATACCGTTGCCGGATTGATCTTGAAAAGCATTGGAACCAATACAGAGGCTCCAAACATTGCGAACAAATGCTGAAAGCTCAGTGGAATGCTCTCAATTAACGGTAGTTTTTCGTTGATCTGTATAACTCGTTTAGCCATTTGATCTCCCCCTTGTTTAATTATTTTAATTGTTATTATGTCCATTTAGGCAAAATTTTTTTAGTGCTTTTAGCACTCTTTGCCTATGATACACGAAACCAAGACAATTTTCAACAACTTTTTTCTGTTTTTTGGTATTATTTTTGATTGAAAGGGTTTGTTGTACAATAGTAGAAAATTGCGACATAGTTTGTAGCAAACTCCGACTATCGGGGAAGTATGTCCTCATCGCCTTTCAAAGCCAGCAAAATCACTGGCGGGGGTCCCATCTCTGCTTGCCCGTCTGGTTATTTTGCCCGTGGGTATTCCCGTTCCGAGGTCAGTGAAAGGCTTCTTCGGAGATACTTCCCCACGTCGGTGTTGGTTGTTCTATAACAGCTTCTGCAATATATCACAAACCAGGATTGTTGTGAATATTGTGGAGTAGCCTTTGCGTAGGAACCTTAGAGCTTCTTAACGAAATGGAGGAATAGCAGCATCGGCTGCGGAATAATATTCATTTGCAATCCCGTTCTGCTACAAACTTTAATAGTGTCCCATTCTTCTATTCTCACAAAAAAGGAGTGCTGCTATTGCTGCACTCCTTTAGATATTTATAATGTTATTACAGTTCCTGCTTTACCTTCCAAAGCTTCTACTGCCTTGTACAATGAAGTGATTATCGCCTTTTTGCCCGGGTTTGCTTTTGCAAACATCATTGCAGCCTGCACTTTTGGAAGCATACTGCCTGGAGCAAAATGTCCCTCTTTGATATACTGCTCAGCTTCTGCAACAGTTATGCTGGAAAGATCCTTCTGGTCAGGCTTCTTGAAATTGATGGATACCTTTTCAACCTCAGTAAGTATCATGAGTATGTCGGCACCAATATCTTCAGCAAGCCTTTCAGCCGCCAGGTCTTTATCAATAACTGCAGCTACACCCTCTAAGGAACCATCTTCCTTCTCGATTACCGGAATACCGCCGCCCCCTGCAGTAACAACAATGGTAGTATCCCAAAGCTCTTTAACTGCTGAAAGCTCAACTATCTTTCTTGGCATAGGAGATGCAACCACTCTTCTCCAGCCTCTTCCGGCATCTTCTTTCATCACATAGCCCTTTTCTGCCTGAAGACTCTTTGCTTCTTCTTCGGTATAAAATGCCCCTATAGGCTTTGTCGGGTTTATAAAGCCCTGGTCATCTTTATCAACAACCACTTGTGTTACCAATGTGACAACAGGTATGTTCCTGCCTCTCTTTCTGAGAGCCTCCCTAAGACCCTGCTGAATATGATATCCAATATATCCCTGACTCATTGCCCCACATACATCAAATGGCATAACCGGGGTCACGTTTGCAGCTGTTTCTGAAGCTAACAGTATCCTTCCGACCTGTGGGCCATTGCCATGAACAACAGCAAGCTCATATCCTCTTACACTCATCTCCGCAAGATATTCAGCAGTCTTGTTCACTACCTGAAGCTGTGCTTCTGCGGTAGCCGGCGCTCCTGACTCCTGCAGTGCATTTCCGCCTAAAGCTACAACAACTTTTGTAACTGACATAAACCTTCTCCTTTACATTAACATTAATAATTTGGGGTACGAAGTTCGGACTTAAGCTTCACCTCGCACCTCGTGTCTCGTGCCTCACAGTGTATATTATAACGTTGCTACCATTACTGCTTTTATTGTGTGCATTCTGTTCTCTGCTTCGTCAAATACTACAGAATGTCTGCTTCTGAATACTTCATCCGTTACTTCTCTTATATCAAAGCCTTTTTCCTTCATATCCTTTGCAAGCTTTGTCTCGAAGTCATGGAATGCCGGCAGGCAGTGCATGAATATCACATCAGGATTACCTGTCTTGTTGAGCATTTCCATAGTAACCTTATATGGAGTGAGCAGTCTTACTCTTTCAGGAATCTGATCCTCTTCACCCATTGATGCCCATACATCTGTATATATAACATCCGCATCCTTTACAGCCTCAATACTATGAGCAACCTCGATAACCGCTCCGGTTTCCTTTGCTATTTCATTTACTTTGTCCAGTATTTCCTTGCTTGGATTCAGCTCTTCCGGTCCTAATGCAACAAAATGCATTCCCATTTTTGCGCAGCCGTACATCCATGCATATGCCATGTTATTCCTTGTATCACCTGCAAATACTACCTTTACCTTGTTTAGCGGCTTTGCAACATGCTCCTCGATAGTAAGCATATCTGCCAGAATCTGTGTCGGATGGTCAACATCAGTAAGTCCGTTCCAAACCGGAACTCCCGAGTGCTTGGCAAGATCCTCAACCACAGACTGCTTATAGCCCCTGTACTCTATACCGTCATAGAATCTTCCAAGAACCTTTGCTGTGTCTTCAAGGGATTCCTTCTTACCCATCTGTGAGCTTCCCTGGTCAAGATATGTTACATGTGCTCCTTCTTCAAGAGCGCCTACCTCAAAAGCGCATCTTGTTCTTGTAGAGGTCTTTTCAAAAAGCAGAACTACGTTCTTGCCTTGGAGAAGATAATTGCATATTCCTGCCCTTTTCTTTGCTTTCAGGTCATGGGACAAGTCAAGCAAATACCTGATTTCCAATGGTGAAAAGTCCATTAATGTAAGAAAACTTCTGCCCTTAAGATTAACTGCCATTTAAAATCTCTCCTTTTACTTCTTTTTTGTTAATTATTTCTTTATATGAATTTCGAGTCTTGTTATTTTTGGGGATAGTTATATTTGTGCCGCGTGCTTCGTGCCTCGAGCCTCGTGCTTTGGGCTTCGTGCCGCGTGCTTCGTGCCGCGTGCCGCGTGCTTTGGGCTTGTTTTTCGGGTCTTTTGCTTTGGGTCTTTT
>JAWLHF010000068.1:0-17936 GCA_041690515.1 Clostridiaceae bacterium
TGAAAGATCCGAAAACAAGGATGCCTATAAAAGCTTTGGGTTGATTCCCGGCAGTGATTTTGCCAGGGATGATGTTGTAGTCCAGCTTGAATATGATTATAAGGTCAAACTTCCTTTTGTAAGGGCACTGGATATAAAGATGGTACATACCGCTGTGGAAAGAGCATGGATAAACGGCAGCTACGGGATATTGACTGTTGAGGATGAGGGGTTGGACCTGGGAACCTCAGAGAATATTGTGTTTGTTACGAGGACTGGTATACGCTATCACAAGGGCAGCTGTTGGCATCTTAGAAGAAGCCGCATACCGATGGACATAGCAGACGCTAAAGACAAAGGCTACACCCCTTGTAAGGTATGCAAGCCGCAAAACTAAGACAAGTGGAGGGGAGTATGGAGAATCTTTCATATATTGCAGTTATTTCGATGCTTATGACAGCATCAGTCATCGACATCAGAGAAAGGTATATTCCGGATGCCCTTGTACTGGCAGGAGCTTCCGGTGGAATAGTATTGGCCCTGCTTGATATCGGTAAAGGCTTAACAAGCTGCTTAATAGGCGGAATGACAGCGGTACTGGTGCTGATGTTTATCCACTTTGTCACAAAGGGAAGCCTTGGATTGGGAGATGTGAAGCTTTTTGGGTGCACAGGTATATACATCGGTTTTGAGCTCACTGCTGCAGCAATGGTGATAGCTTCTGTCCTCAGCGGACTATACAGTTTGATATTGGTTTTGATAAACCGTGAGAATAAAAAGCGGGAGATACCCTTTGCTCCTTTTATCCTGGCAGGAACGTTAGCTGCAATATTATTCTGAGACCTTATTATGCAGCAGGCACATCAAAATAACCTCAGGGGGTATTTATAATGAATGAAGATTCCGGATTGAGATTTGAATACGGCTTTGACAGTGATGTATCAAACAGCTATTTGGCGGTGAAGCTGGATGATGATGCCAAGCTGTTGACGCATCAAGGAGAAATAATAGCCAATAATCCCAATCCTGCTTTTGTACCATTTCACATAAGGCGTGAAAATGAAAGCACCGTTATCTATTATAATATAACTTCAAAAGTATCCTTGTATCAGTACCTTCAAAGAAAAGGGCTTAATAAGAAGGAACTGTTGGATTTACTAAGGGGCATTACCAAAAACCTTATGCTATGCGGAAACTATCTTCTGGATCTTTCAGGTTTTGTGATACATATGGATTTCATATATATAAATCCGGCAACTGCGGAGGTTTCACTTGTCTATATACCTGTGCATTGTGACAGGGACACATTGGGAATTTTCAAAAGCTTTCTGAAGGAACTGGTGGTAAACTCAGCTGATGTAGATGTGGAGTCCGCAGACAATTATATGCAGAGAATACTGAATTACCTGAAATCAGAAACATTCAGCCTGGATGATTTTAACAGACTCCTTATGGAACTGAGGAGTTCGGGAAACTTGTATTCCTCTCAGGCCAAAGCTGTGAACAGAAATAAAGGAGCAGATGAAGCTGAGAGCATTAAGAGCAAGGGGAATATTCCTTCAGATGCAGGTGTTGTTGGGGTTGCAGATCCCAAGTCCTATGGCAGAAGGAGCATTGCAGGAATCATACTGGGTCAGGTACTTATAATTTTGGCAGCTGCAATTAGCTTTCTTCTGCTTATGTCCGGAGGAAGGCTGGATTTGACATCAGCAGCCGGGGTAGTGATCATAGCGGGGGCTTTGGAGATGTTGTTCATTAAAAGAACAGCAGACAACCGGAGTAAAAAAGCTCAAGAGCCGGACTGCACTGCAAGAAGTGAAACAGAAAAGTGCGGTATCAGTCCCAATACGGTTCAAAAGAGGGGAAAAAAGTCTTCCAAGGGAAGCCAAGGTACTGCGCATGTTTCTGTAGATGTGATTAAGGCCTGTGATACGGTAATGATTTCAGAGGCTTTATCGGAAGCCCACCCGTATCTTGAAAGCATAGGAGCTCATAAGGGTGAAAGGATAAGGATTGACAAGGACAGGTTCTTAATAGGCAGACTGGGCAGCATGGTAGATTATGTAATACAAGGCAGTACTGTAGGGAAGCTCCATGCTGAGATAATGGCAAGGGGAGGAGGCTATCTCCTGAAAGATCTGAATTCAAGGAACGGAACCTACATCAATGATTCAAGAATTGTAAGCAACAAGGAATTTGAAATAAAGAACAACGATAAGATAAGGTTTTCAAACTATGAGTATATTTTCAGGCTCTAAAGTCCTGCTGCGTATGAGGCGAAATGGGAGGTGTCAATATTGAAGCTTAATTATATATATCTGGTTATCGGAATTCTGACCCTTGTACTAAATATAATACTCGTCCTGAACCTGATAAGAGAGCGCAAGAGGATGTATAGAGAGGAGGTGTATGACAACAGTGATATCATCACCTTCAAACTGTCCAGGGATAACAGGAGCGATAATGAAACCACTGCCGCAGTTCAATATGAGGATACTGTGGCGCTTTAGTAGGAAAATGCGACATAGTCGCATTTTCGGTTGCGAGATGCAGGCACAGGGTCATGTCTCAGGGGTCCTGTTGCGAGTTTCGGGTGTTTATGCAGGGCTTCGAAGGCTTTTTACTCCAGCCGCAACCATGATGTGTCATTAACGGGAGGTTATGGAAACCGTCCCCTACCAGTGATTTGGCTGAATAACCCGTAGAGGCAGGTTTCCATGCCTGCCCTGAAGAATGCGTACATAAACGGACGCGCAATGCGCGCCCCTACAAAATAGCAATGAAATCCGTAGGGGCGGCCATTGGCCGTCCGTTTATTGCGCATCATTCTATTTTCACGATATCATAGCTTTGGGAGGTTGCAGGTATGAATAGGGGAGATATTCTTAACGGAACATATCGTATAGAGAAACTCCTTGGAAGGGGAGGGATAGGCTCCGTTTATTTATGCACCAATATCAAGATCGGAAATATGTGGGCTATAAAGTGCATACCAAGGGATAAGCTCAACGATAAGGCAATGCAGGAAATTGAGATAATGAAAAGGCTCAATCACCCTAGTCTGCCCCAAATCATTGATGTGTTCATATGGGAGGAGGCCCTTTGCATAGTGGAGAGCAACATTGAAGGCACTCCCCTTGACAGGCTTCTCAAATTGCAGGGGTGCTTTAAGCTGGAGAAGGTAGTAGGCTGGTTCTTTGAGCTTTGCGATATACTTGGTTATTTGCACGGAATGAGGCCAAACCCAATCATTTACAGAGATATGAAACCCTCCAATATAATGCTAGCCCAGGGCTGCAGATTGGTGCTGGTTGACTTTGGTATTTCAAAGGAGTTCAGCAGACATCAAAGAAGAGATGCCTTTCTTGCCGGGACAAGTGCCTATGCAGCACCCGAACAGTTATTAAAAGGTGGAATCACTGACCAAAGGACTGATATATACAGTCTGGGGGTTACTATATATCAATTGCTGTACGGGAGGTTTCCCTCAGGTGGTTCTGAAAACATCAGGATTACCAAGGATAAGGCAGAATCGAAGGTTAATGATATAATCAGCAAGTGTATGAAGGATAGACCGGAGGACAGATATCAGAGAATAGAGGAAATACAGAGGGAACTTCGGCTGGTAAAAGGGATGATTGCAGCAGGAAGAGCACATAAGGCCCTGCTGTTCAAGCTCAAGCTTTCCTTGGCTGCAGTATTGTCAATAATATCATATGCTGCAGCAGTTCTGGGTTGGCTGGTATCGTAGTGTTATTTTTTATGAATGTGAATATTCTTGTACCTTCATTAATAGATATTGAATATCAAGCCGGGTGAGACAACCAGATTAAGAGATTTCGGAGGTACACTGAATGAATAATGTGGTTTCAAGCGGGAAGAGGATACTTGTATGCTGCGGTACAGGATGCCAAGCAAAGTGTAGTATGCAGATATATGATGAGTTCAGGAAACAGCTGCAGGTATTAAATGGGATTTTCCAAGTGAAGGCACAGGTTAAGCTGACAGGATGCAATGGTTTGTGCGAAAGGGGACCTATGGTAAAAATATATCCTGATGATATTTCCTATTATAAAGTTCAAGTGAAGGATGTAGCAGAGATAATTGAAAAAACAGTTATAGGCTCCGAGACTGTGGAAAGGCTGCTTTACCGGGACAAAAAAACAGGCAAGTACTTCCGTTCTCAGAATGATACGGTTTTTTTCAAAGGGCAGAAGAGAATTGCATTGAGAAATATAGGTGAAATTGACCCTGAGAGTATCGAGGACTACATTGGAAGAGGGGGATATTCAGCTCTAAAGAAGGTTTTATTTCAGATGCGGCCTGAAGAAGTCATCGATACTATAAAAGAGTCAGGACTAAGAGGCAGAGGGGGGGCAGGATTTCCTGCAGGATATAAATGGGAGGCATGCAGAAGGTCAGAGGAGACTCTCAAATATGTGGTATGCAATGGAAATGAGGGGGACCCTGATGTTTTTATTGACAGGTGCATAATGGAGGGTGACCCCAATAGTATTATTGAGGGTATGATTATAGGTGCTTATGCAGTTGGAGCAAAGGAAGGCTATATCTATATAAGGGATGGGTACCAGCTGGCTATTGACAATATGTATAAGGCAATAGAAGAGGCTGAGAAAAATAGATTCCTGGGGAAGGATATACTGGGAAGCGGCATGGACTTCAAAATTATAATAATAAGAAGTGGAGGAGCATTTGTATGCGGAGAGTCTACAGCACTTATAGCTTCGATAGAAGGCAAGAAGGAGCAGCCAAGGGCAGAATATACACACTGTACACAAAAAGGCTTGTGGGCTCACCCTACGGTTTTAAACAATGTGGAAACCTGGGTAAACATTCCGGAAATCATATTGAAGGGTGCTGAATGGTTCCGGGAAATCGGAACTGAAGATTCTAAAGGTACAAAGGTCTTCTCGCTTTTGGGAGATGTCAATAATAAGGGACTTGCTGAGGTTTCTATGGACACGTCATTAAGAGAGCTTATATACAGTATCGGCGGAGGTATACCAGAAAACAGGAGATTCAAGGCTGTACAGACGGGCGGGCCTTCAGGAGGCTTCATACCCTTGAGTTATTTGGATGTGGAATTGGATTTTCAATCCCTTGAAGAAGCGGGATCTATCATGGGCTCTGGAGGATTGTATGTTATGGATGACAGGACCTGTATGGTGGAAACTGCAAAAAACTGTATCAAATTTCTTGCAGCGGAGTGCTGCGGAAAATGTGTCCCCTGCAAAGATGGTTTGAGATATATGCTTGAGACACTGGAACGGATAACCTCGGGAAAGGGAGGATTGAAAGATATCAATCTTCTGTTGGAGTTAGGGGAGATGATGGGTGAAGCATCTTTGTGCGCACTGGGGAAGACTGCTCCGAATCCTGTGATAACAACAATAAGACATTTTACAGATGAATATCTGGAACATATAGTCAACAAAAGCTGCCGGACAGGAACATGCAAAGCATTAATAAGTACAGACAGGGGGGCGGGGAAATGAAGGTAGTTATTGATGACAGGAGCTGTGAATCTGAGTATGGTGAATACATACTGGAAGTGGCAAGACGTAATGGTATAGACATTCCGACAATGTGTCAAAATGATGCCTTTGGGGAGATGGGCAGCTGCAGGCTGTGCATAGTGGAACTTCTGGAGGGAGAGACAACAAAGACAGTTGCTTCATGTATATATCCCATAACACGGGAATTGGAGATAAGAACTAAGAGCTATAAAATCATCAGGATGAGGAAAACAATTATGAAGCTGCTGATGTCGCAGGATCCTGAGAGTGAATTTTACAACAGCTTTGCTCGAAAGTATGGACTTATGCCATCTAAGCTTATGGATATGCAGGGAAAAAAGGAAGACGGCTATGACGAGAAGTTGTAGATATAACCGGGATTATTGAGCGACATAAAGGCAGCCTTGGAAATAATTGCGGAAAAAGCACAGATAATTATGAAAAATATAAAGGGACACACTATTATAACAGCCATGTTATAGATAAGGATCATTCAAACTTTGCTATAACATGGCTGTTATTTTAATGAATATTTATCTTGGTTTTGCAGGGAAAATTGACTGCTCAGATACTATTTTGAATAGTGGAAAAGGTGTGAAAATTCTAGTTGACAAATCATAAAAATGAAAAATTAGCAAAATACATACCAATTTTACAGTAAATGCTTGACAGTAATATATTGGTATGTTAACATTATATATTGCATTGTAGTAAGAAATTTTAGCTTAATATTGCAGCATTTGTATAAGGATAGCTGAAAACGGTAATATTAAAATAGGTATGCTTTAGCTATACGGCCAAACCAAAAGCGATACTTTTTTTAGGAATTTTTTTGCTTTTGGCTATTTTAATTTATTTAAATTTAAGGGGTGAAGGACTTTATGCTGGTACATCCAATCTCTGCGGGAAGAAATCAGAGGATGAGCTATTCAAAAATCGACGAAGTAATGGATATGCCTAACCTGATCGAAGTGCAGAAAAACTCCTACAACTGGTTCCTCGAGGAAGGTCTTAGGGAGGTTTTCAATGATGTTTCGCCGATTCAGGACTACACAGGAAATCTGATACTGGAATTTGTTGATTACTCGTTGGACGGAAAGCCAAAATATTCGGTTGAAGAATGTAAGGAAAGAGATGTTACATATTCTGCTCCTTTGAAAGTGAAGATTAGACTTATCAATAAGGAAACCAACGAGGTCAAAGAGCAGGAAGTCTTTATGGGTGATTTCCCTTTGATGACAGACTCAGGAACATTTATTATCAATGGCGCGGAAAGAGTTATAGTAAGTCAGCTGGTAAGATCACCGGGAGTCTACTATGCAGAAAGCATTGACAAGTCAGGAAAGAGACTTTATTCAAGCACTGTGATTCCAAACAGAGGTGCATGGCTGGAGTATGAAACGGACTCCAATGATATCCTTTGGGTAAGAATCGACAGGACCCGTAAAATCCCGATAACAGTATTATTAAGAGCTTTAGGGTTTGGCACCGATGAACAGATTGAAGGTATATTGGGAGAAGATGAGAGAATAAAAGCGACATTACAGAAGGATGGCACAAAGTCTGAAGAAGAGGGTCTGATTGAGGTATATAAGCGTTTAAGACCTGGTGAACCTCCTACTGTAGAAAGCGCCAAATCTCTATTTGAAGTTTTGTTCTTTGATGCAAAGAGATACGATTTGGCCAAATTCGGCAGATATAAATTCAATAAGAAGCTGTGCCTCAGCCAGAGGCTGTCCGGACAGAAGCTTGAAAAAGAAGTTGTTGATCCAAGGACAGGGGAGATTTTAGCTGAAGCCGGTGAAAAAATAACCAGAGATAAGGCTGTGTTTATTCAAAACAGAGGAGTGAATGAGGTGTTTGCCACAGTAGAAGGCAAGCCGGTAAAGATACTGGGGAACAATACTGTTGATATAAACAAATACCTGGATTTTGATATTTCTGATTTGAATATAAGAGAGCTTGTGAATTTGTCTGTACTTAAGGATATATTGCAGAAGTTCAGCTCTGAGAATGAGATAAAGGATGAGATCAAGAACAGGATTAAGGATCTTATACCTAAACATATCCTGATTGATGATATAATAGCATCCATTAACTATAACATAAATCTGCCCCAGGGTATCGGGAACATAGATGATATAGACCATCTGGGAAACAGAAGGCTTAGATCTGTCGGAGAGCTGCTGCAGAATCAGTTCAGGATAGGTTTGTCGAGAATGGAGAGAGTGGTCAAGGAAAGAATGACCATTCAGGATATTGACGTTGTCACTCCTCAGCAGTTAGTGAATATAAGGCCTGTAGCTGCAGCCATAAAGGAGTTTTTTGGAAGCTCCCAGCTGTCCCAGTTCATGGACCAGACAAATCCACTGGCTGAGCTTACACATAAGAGAAGGCTGTCGGCTCTCGGACCAGGAGGCTTGTCCAGAGAGAGAGCAGGTTTTGAAGTAAGAGACGTTCACCATTCCCATTATGGCAGAATGTGTCCTATAGAAACTCCTGAAGGACCGAACATAGGCCTTATAGGATCGTTGAGTACCTATGCAAGAATAGACGAATACGGATTCATAGAAGCCCCATATAGAGCAGTTAAGACAGATGAGAATGGCGAGAAGTATGTAACGGACGAAATTGTTTATATTACTGCCGACGTAGAGGACGAGTATATAATTGCTCAGGCAAACGAACCTCTTGATGAAGAAGGAAGATTCATTGACAGAAGAGTTACCGCAAGGGTGAGGCATGAGATAGTTATAGTGCCCAATACAGAAGTCGAATATATGGATGTATCGCCTAAACAGGTAGTTTCTGTTGCTACTGCTATGATACCATTCCTTGAGAATGATGACGCAAACAGGGCACTGATGGGTTCGAACATGCAGCGTCAGGCAGTTCCTATAATTAAACCTGATTCGCCTATTGTGGGCACAGGAATGGAGTACAAATCCGCAAGGGATTCAGGAGTAATTGGACTTACAAAAGACGATTGTGTAGTCGAAAAGGTAAGTGCTAATGAAATAGTATATAAGACCAAATCGGGAGAACGGGAGAGGTATAAGCTCCTTAAGTTCCTTCGTTCCAATCAGGGAACATGCATAAACCAGAGGCCTGTGGCGAAAAAAGGCGAAGTGCTGAAAAAAGGTGACATAATTGCAGACGGACCTTCAACCGATATGGGAGAAACTGCGTTGGGCAGGAATATACTTATCGGATTTATGACTTGGGAAGGTTACAATTACGAGGACGCAATACTTATAAGCGAAAAGCTGGTTAAGGAGGATGTATTCACATCCATACACATAGAGGAATATGAATCTGAAGCAAGAGATACAAAGCTCGGACCTGAAGAGATCACCAGGGACATACCTAATGTAGGTGAAGAAGCTTTGAAGGATCTTGACGAAAGAGGAATAATAAGAATAGGCGCTGAAGTAAGAGCCGGGGACATACTTGTAGGTAAGGTGACACCTAAGGGAGAGACTGAGCTGACGGCAGAAGAGAGGCTCTTAAGGGCGATATTCGGTGAAAAGGCCCGTGAGGTAAGGGATACTTCACTTAGGGTCCCTCATGGTGAGGCCGGTATCATAGTTGACGTAAAGGTTTTCACAAGAGAAAATGGAGATGAGCTGCCTCCGGGGGTTAATCAGCTGGTAAGATGCTATATAGCTCAGAAGAGGAAGATATCCGTCGGTGACAAGATGGCAGGAAGACACGGTAACAAGGGTGTTATATCAAGAGTACTTCCGGAAGAGGATATGCCTTTCTTACCTAATGGTACTCCTCTTGAGATAGTACTGAATCCTCTTGGCGTGCCTTCACGTATGAATATAGGTCAGGTACTGGAGGTGCATCTTGCGCTTGCAGCAAAAGCACTGGGTTGGAAAATAGCAACACCGGTATTTGATGGTGCAAGGGAAGAAAGCATCGAGGAGACCATTGAATGTGCCAATAAGGTAATACAGGTCAAGAAAAACCTTAAGATAATAAAAGAGAAAATACTCATGAACAACAAGCTGATGGAGGCTGAAGATGAAGAAGAACAGCCGATAGCAGAGGTTCCTGATGTCAAAGAAGAGATAAAAGAGAACATTGAAATAGTTCATGAGCTGCTGAACCATAGTATATTTGATATTGACAGCAAGCTGACATCTATCAGGGAGATGATAATATCAGCAGATCTTTCAGATTTAAGTGCCGTAGAGATGATTCTAAAGGCCTTTGGTGAGACACCTATTGACGGAATCGAACTCAACCAGACAGGGAAAGTGAAGCTGAGGGACGGACGTACAGGTGAGTACTTTGACAACAACGTAACTGTGGGTTACATGTATATACTCAAGCTTTTGCACCTTGTAGATGATAAGATTCATGCAAGGTCAACAGGCCCTTATTCTCTCGTAACCCAGCAGCCTCTCGGAGGTAAAGCCCAGTTCGGAGGTCAGAGATTCGGAGAAATGGAAGTTTGGGCATTGGAAGCCTACGGTGCTTCCCATACCCTGCAGGAAATCCTTACCGTTAAGTCTGACGACGTAGTAGGAAGAGTGAAGACGTATGAATCCATAGTGAAGGGAGAGAACATACCGGAGCCCGGTGTGCCTGAATCCTTCAAGGTTCTTATTAAAGAACTTCAGAGTCTGGCTCTGGATGTCAAAGTTTTGACCGAGGAAAATGAAGAAATAACCATCAGAGAATCAGTTGACGAGGATGTCGAAGATCTCGGAGCAGACATGGAAGCAAGAGAAGATATGGATTTCACAAGTCTCTCATATAAAGGGGAGACAGTTACCTCCGATGACCTCTATGAGGATTACGAAGCAGGGGCTGAACCAACAGAGGAATTTGAGGTGGAAATGGACTTTGATGAACTCCTTTTAAATGAGGAGGATGTCGAAGAGGATGAAGAGTTTTAGATCTACTGTTGTCAATAATTTTTAGAAGGGAGAGATACCTCCTTGTTTGAATTAAATAACTTTGAAGCAATCAAAATAGGTTTGGCATCCCCGGAGAAGATAAGAGAGTGGTCAAGGGGAGAGGTAAAGAAGCCGGAGACAATAAACTACAGGACATTGAAGCCGGAAAAGGAAGGTCTTTTCTGCGAAAAGATTTTCGGGCCTACAAAGGACTGGGAATGTCACTGCGGAAAATACAAGAGAATCAGATACAAGGGTATAGTGTGCGACCGTTGCGGTGTTGAAATAACAAAATCAAAAGTAAGAAGAGAGAGAATGGGACATATAGAGCTTGCAGCTCCAGTATCTCATATATGGTATTTCAAAGGAATACCGAGCCGTATGGGTCTCATACTTGATATGTCGCCAAGAGCTTTGGAAAAGGTGCTGTATTTCGCCTCCTACATAGTAATAGATACCGGCGATACACCTCTTTCAAAGAAGCAGCTTTTGAGCGAGAAAGAATACCGTGAAAATGTTGAAAAATATGGGAACAGGTTCAGAGCAGGAATGGGAGCGGAAGCCATAAGAGAGCTTCTTGTAGAACTGGATCTTGAAAAACTGGCAAAGGAACTAAGATTGGATCTTAAGGACAGTACAGGCCAGAAAAGGCTCAGGACTGTCAGAAGGCTGGAGGTTGTCGAAGCCTTTAAGAACTCCGGCAACAAGCCTGAATGGATGATACTCGAGACAATACCGGTGATACCGCCGGATTTAAGGCCTATGGTGCAGTTGGATGGCGGAAGATTCGCAACCTCTGACCTTAACGACCTATACAGAAGAGTCATAAACAGAAATAACAGGCTCAAGAGGCTTCTGGATCTGGGAGCACCGGATATAATAGTAAGAAATGAAAAGAGAATGCTTCAGGAAGCTGTCGATGCACTTATAGACAACGGCAGAAGGGGAAGACCGGTCACGGGCCCCGGCAACAGACCGTTGAAATCCTTAAGTGATATGCTTAAAGGAAAGCAGGGAAGATTTAGGCAGAACCTCCTTGGAAAGCGTGTAGACTACTCTGGCCGTTCTGTTATAGTAGTAGGCCCGGAGTTAAAGCTCTTCCAATGCGGTTTGCCCAATGAAATGGCTCTTGAGCTGTTCAAACCCTTTGTAATGAAGAAGCTCGTAAATGACGGTCTTGCTCATAATATAAAGAGCGCTAAGAGAATGGTTGAGAGAGTGAAACCGGAGGTCTGGGACATTCTCGAAGAGGTAATAAGCGAACATCCGGTACTTCTTAACCGTGCCCCAACATTGCATAGACTGGGTATCCAGGCATTTGAACCGGTATTGGTACAGGGAAGAGCGTTAAAGATACATCCCTTGGTATGTACAGCTTACAATGCAGACTTTGACGGAGACCAGATGGCAGTACACGTACCTCTGTCGGTAGAAGCACAGGCAGAAGCAAGATTCCTTATGCTGTCCGCCAACAATATTCTGGCACCAAAGGACGGAAGACCGGTGGTCAGCCCGACACAGGATATGGTCATGGGTGTATATTATCTTACCATATATGTTCCCGGACAGAAGGGTGAAGGCAAGATATTCGCGGATTTGGACGAAATGCTTATGGCTTACCAGCTGGGAGAAGTATCTCTGCATGCAAAAGTAAAGGTAAGGATTACAAAGGAGATAAACGGAGTCCGGAGATCAAAGATCATGGAGAATACAGTGGGCAGATTCATTTTCAACCAGTCCATTCCTCAGGATCTGGGCTTTGTAGAAAGAAATACAGAAGACGATATGTTCCTATTGGAGCTTGACCCCAAGGATAAGGACGGAAATATGAGGCCTATTGATAAATCACTCCTTGGGAAGATAGTCGATAAGTGTTTCAGAAAGCACGGAAACACCAATACCGCTATTGTATTGGATGAAATAAAGAGACTCGGTTTCCAGTTCTCAACAAAAGGCGCGGTCACAATAAGCGTATCGGACATGGATATACCGGCTGCGAAGAAGGATATACTTTCAAAGGCTGATGAAAGAGTCGACAAAATTGAAAAGATGTACAGAAGAGGCTTGATATCAAACGAAGAGAGATATGAGCAGGTAATAGAGACATGGAAGACAGCCACAGAAGATGTAACCAGCGCTTTGATGACCAATCTGGAAAAATTGAACCCTGTTTATATGATGGCCAATTCCGGTGCAAGAGGTAGTGTCAATCAGATCAAGCAGCTATGCGGTATGAGAGGTCTTATGGCTGATACCTCCGGTAGAATAATTGAGATTCCTATAAAAGCGAACTTCCGTGAAGGCCTTAACGTATTGGAATTCTTCACCTCCACCCATGGAGCTCGAAAAGGATTGGCCGATACGGCACTGCGTACTGCTGACTCCGGTTACCTGACAAGACGTCTTGTTGACGTAAGTCAGGACGTTATAGTAAGAGAAGAGGACTGCGGTACAGAAGAAGGCTTAATGGTAAGTGAAATAAAAGATGGAAATGAAGTAATTGAAAAGCTTGCAGACAGACTTATGGGAAGATACACCAATGGTGATGTGCTACATCCGGAAACCGGGGAAGTACTGGTTAAAAAAGGCGAGCTTATCGATGAAAAGATGGCAAATACCATTGTCAAATTAGGAATAAAGAAAGTTCCGATAAGGTCAGTACTGACCTGCCATTCCAAATACGGCGTATGTACAAAATGCTACGGCGTGAACCTTGCAACAGGGGATCCTGTTCATATAGGCGAGGCAGTCGGAATAATAGCAGCTCAATCAATAGGAGAGCCCGGTACTCAGCTCACAATGAGAACCTTCCATACAGGCGGTGTTGCCGGTGATGACATAACTCAGGGTCTACCAAGAGTTGAAGAGCTTTTCGAAGCCAGAAAACCTAAAGGACTTGCAATAATATCCGAAATCTCGGGTACAGTCAAGATAATAGACCAGAGGAAGAAGAAGGACGTAGTCGTACTGGCAGAGGACGGAGATACAAGAACCTATACTATACCGTATGGTTCAAGGCTTAGAGTCTCTGAAGGCGATGTAATAGAAGCCGGAGATGAGATAACTGAAGGTTCAGTAAATCCTCACGATATCCTTAAGATCAAAGGTGTGGCAGGAGTTCAGACTTACCTGCTCATGGAGGTTCAAAGGGTTTATAGACTTCAGGGTGTTGATATAGCAGATAAACATATAGAGGTTATAGTAAGACAGATGCTCAGGAAAGTCAAGATTGATGAATCAGGAGAAACAGAGCTTCTTCCGGGTGGTCTTTTCGACATATTTAAATATGAGGAAGAGAATGAAAAAGCCAGAGCCGAAGGCGGCGAAATGGCAGTCGGAAAACGCGTACTTCTGGGTATCACCAAGGCTTCTCTTGCAACGGATTCCTTCTTGTCGGCCGCATCTTTCCAGGAGACCACAAGGGTTCTTACTGAAGCCGCCATAAAGGGTAAAATCGATCCTCTGGTAGGACTTAAGGAAAATGTCATAATAGGAAAGCTTATACCGGCAGGAACAGGCATGAAAAAATACAAGGACATATCCATAAAGCAAGTAGAGTCAGTTGAGTAAATACAAAAAGTATTGACACCATGTTATAACAAATGCTAAAATAATTTAGTGCGTTATAGAGAACCATGTATAATGGTTCTCTTATGCACGTTTTATCTGTTAAGCAAAAAAGAGAACATTAAAGAAAGCACCACAATTCTTTGGAGACTTAATGCTGCCAATGGTTGCAATGCAAAATCCTGAAGGGGTGTTTTGAATGCAGGAACTGAAGGTTTCAAACAAAAGAATAGTGGGACTGAAACAAACAGTTAAAGCAGTGAGGAACGGTACTGCAAAAAGAGTATATGTAGCAGAGGATGCCGATGATTTCATAAAAAAATCGGTATTTGATGCATGTAGCGATAAAAACCTACAAATCATATATGTCAACAATATGAAGGTGCTTGGGGATGCATGCGGCATAGATATCGGCGCTTCAACGGCGGCGATAATCAAAGAATAGGATGCTTCAACAAAGGCCCCTTCATTATAAGGGGTCTGTTTAATTGTAGAGGAAGCTATTTTCCTTTGCAATTTAGAGCCCGATTAACGCGTATAGCAGTGCTTGACAATAGTCAGGTCTGTATATGATAAATAAAACAAGGAGGTGCATTTAATGCCTACAATTAGCCAGTTAGTAAGGAAAGGCAGAGAGAAGGTTGAGTACAAATCAACTGCACCAGCGTTGAAGGAAAGCCCACAGAAAAGGGGAGTATGTACTGTAGTTAAGACTACAACACCAAAGAAGCCTAACTCCGCATTAAGAAAAATTGCCAGAGTTAGACTTACAAACGGTATTGAAGTATCAGGCTACATCCCTGGAATCGGCCACAACCTGCAGGAACACTCAGTTGTTCTTATCAGAGGCGGCAGAGTTAAGGACCTTCCTGGCGTAAGGTACCACATAGTAAGAGGTACTCTTGATGCCGCTGGCGTTGCTAACAGAAAGCAGAGCAGATCAAAGTACGGCGCGAAGAGACCAAAGAAATAATATTGTGCGGGTTATTTGACATAAGCTTTTTAAAAGCCTGTGTTTAAAATATATTTGCGCACAACGGCAGAGCATACAGCTTAACTGTCGAGTACCGATGATATTAAAATAATATTAAGGAGGGAAGCATAGTGCCAAGAAGAGGACATATATCAAAGAGAGACGTATTGCCGGATCCATTGTATAACGATAAGATTGTGACAAAGCTTATAAACAACATAATGTATGATGGAAAGAAGAGTGCCGGACAGAAAATAGTTTACGGTGCCTTCGAAATACTTAGAGAGAAGACAGGTAAAGAACCTCTTGAAGTATTCGAAACAGCTATGAACAACATCATGCCTGTTTTGGAAGTTAAGGCAAGAAGAATAGGTGGAGCCACTTATCAGGTTCCGATAGAAGTAAGACCAGACAGAAGGCAGGCACTGGGAATGAGATGGTTGATTGATTTCTCCAGAAAAAGAGGAGAAAAGACAATGAAGGAAAGATTGGCCGGAGAATTACTGGATGCCGCTAACAATACAGGCAGCAGCGTAAAAAAGAGAGAAGATACACACAAAATGGCAGAAGCAAACAAAGCATTTGCACATTACAGGTGGTAAACTCGGAACGAGGTTTATGTTGGACAATACAAAGATATATATATTAGTGCTAAATAATAAGGTTTTAGGGAAAAATAACAGTGAGACTTGCAACAGAAAGGAGGATAACTGTGCCTAGGCAATTTCCGTTAGAAAAAACAAGAAATATAGGAATAATGGCTCACATAGATGCAGGTAAGACCACAACTACAGAAAGAGTCCTTTATTACACCGGAAGAACATACAAGATTGGCGAAACCCATGAAGGTACTGCCACAATGGACTGGATGGAGCAGGAGCAGGAGAGAGGAATAACAATAACTTCAGCGGCTACTACAGCAGAGTGGAAGGGTCATAAGGTAAATATCATAGATACGCCAGGGCACGTGGACTTTACTGTTGAAGTAGAAAGGTCACTGCGTGTATTAGACGGTGCTGTAGCGGTTTTCTGTGCTAAGGGTGGAGTTGAGCCTCAGTCTGAAACCGTTTGGAGGCAGGCTGACAAGTATAAAGTTCCAAGAATTGCATACGTAAATAAGATGGATATAATGGGAGCAGACTTCTACAGGGTTGTTGATATGATGAAGGAAAGACTCGGAGCAAATGCTGTTCCGATACAGCTTCCAATTGGCAGTGAGGATCAATTCATAGGTATCGTTGATCTTATCATTATGAAAGCTTATATCTATAAGGACGACCTTGGCAAGGAAATGGAAGTAGTAGAAATACCTGCAGATATGCAGGACAAAGCAAGCGAATACAGAGAGAAACTTATCGAAGCAGTATCTGAAGTCAATGAGGATTTGATGATGAAATATCTGGAGGGAGAAGAGCCTACAGAACAAGAAATCAGAGATGCCCTTAGATCGGGCACGATAGGTGTAAAACTCAATCCGGTGGTTTGCGGATCCTCATATAAGAACAAAGGTGTACAGCTTATGCTGGACGCGGTTGTTGAATTCATGCCGTCTCCGTTGGACATACCTCCGATAGAAGGTACTACAGTGGACGGAGAAGAGAAGGTAGTAAGGCACTCCGACGATAAAGAGCCCTTCTCAGCTCTTGCATTTAAAATAATGGTGGACCCCTTTGTGGGCAAGCTGGCATTCTTTAGAGTATACTCCGGAGTAATAGAGTCCGGATCATATGTATATAACTCCACAAAAGGCAAGAGAGAGAGAATAGGCAGAATAGTTCAGATGCATGCCAACCATAGAGAAGAGTTAAAAGAGGTTTATACAGGTGATATTGCAGCAGCTGTCGGTCTCAAGGATACTACTACAGGAGATACTCTCTGCGAAGAGAATCATCCAGTAATCCTTGAATCCATGGAATTCCCGGAGCCTGTAATCAATGTAGCTATTGAGCCCAAGACAAAAGCCGGACAGGATAAAATGGGGGTGGCTCTTCAGAAGCTTGCAGAAGAAGACCCGACTTTCAGGACTTATACAGATCCTGATACAGGTCAGACAATAATAGCAGGTATGGGAGAATTGCACCTGGATATAATTGTTGACAGAATGATGCGTGAGTACAAGGTTGAAGCAAATGTCGGCAAGCCGCAGGTTGCTTATAAAGAAACTATAAGAAGGAAAGCGCAGATTGAAGGCAAATTTGTCAGACAGTCAGGGGGTAAAGGACAGTACGGTCATGTATGGCTTGAACTGGAACCAAAGCAGCCTGGAGAAGGCTTTGAATTTGTGAACAAGATTGTAGGCGGAGTAATACCGAAAGAGTATATACCGGCTGTACAGCGTGGTGTAGAAGAAGCGACCCAGAATGGTGTACTTGGCGGATATCCTGTTCTTGATTTAAAGGTAACACTTTATGATGGTTCATACCACGAAGTGGACTCTTCTGAAATGGCGTTTAAGATTGCCGGCTCAATGGCTTTCAAGGATGGTATGAAAAAAGCTGATCCCGCTCTGCTGGAGCCCATAATGAAGGTAGAGGTAACTGTACCTGAGGAATACATGGGTGATGTTCTTGGAGACATCAACTCCAGAAGAGGAAGAGTAGAGGGCATGGAAGCAAGAAACGGAGCTCAGGTCATAAGGTCATTCGTACCTCTTTCCGAAATGTTCGGTTATGCAACAGACCTGAGATCGAAAACTCAGGGCCGTGCAGTATACTCAATGCAAATGGATCATTTTGAAGAAGTACCTAAGAGTATAGCTGAGAAGATATTGGGCGACAAGTAAGATTAATAAAATCGGGAAATTGTATGGTTCCATCAAGGAACATACAATTTCCACAATATTATATTATCCGATTTTAAAGGAGGAAAAGTAAAATGGCAAAGGCAAAATACGAAAGGACCAAACCCCATGTAAACATAGGGACAATCGGTCACGTTGACCATGGCAAGACTACACTTACAGCAGCAATA
>JAWLHF010000069.1:0-17830 GCA_041690515.1 Clostridiaceae bacterium
TTCGGAGGTGCAGGGGTTGAGATTCAGACTATACATAATTGACAGGAGAAAGGCTGCCAGGTACATTTTCAAATTTGCATGGGTACTGGCCCTTTTGATAAGCATAACCTACGTAAGCAAAAGCACAACAGCGGCATTTTCCCTTCCAATAAGGAGTACGGTGGTGGTTATTGATGCAGGACACGGGGGAAGGGACCCGGGAGCGTCGGGAGCCAGCGGTGTAACCGAAGAAGAGGTGAACCTGGAGATAGCCCTGAAGCTCAGAAGGCTTATAGAACAGGGCGGAGGTAACGCAATAATGATAAGAGAGGATGACTCAGGCCTTTATACTGAAGGAGGAAACGGAAGGGAGACAAGGAAAAGCGAGGACCTCAGAAACAGGCACACCCTGATCAACAGCTGTGGGGCTGATATCCTTATAAGCATACATATGAACAGCTTTCCGGAATCGCAGTATTACGGCGCTCAAACCTTTTACCTGAGGAACGATGAAAAATCAAGGAAACTGGCAGAGAGCATACAGAATGAGGCAGTGAAGGTATTGAACAGAGGAAATACCAGAAAGGCAAAGCCAACAGATACGGTATATATATTAAAGAACAACAATATGCCGGGAGCCCTTATAGAATGTGGTTTCCTTTCTAATCATGAAGAGGAGCGGCTGTTAAAAGATGAGCACTATCAGGAGAAGGTTGCCTGGAGCATATTCGTGGGAATAGTGAAGTATCTTGAGACTGAGGAGAAAGCGGTAAATTGACCATATCACAGCATAACAGGATGCAGATCATCAATCTGCATCCTGTTATGCTGTAAGCTGAATATTCATACAAAAATAATGTAAATAGGGAATGTACAATTAAAAAATATATTGCTATAATATAAATGTTAATATTTGTACAGAATGATAATAAATATCATAGTTTGATATTTAACAAGCAAAACATAGCTGTTTCGTATGAATAATTATCATTCCTATTTATATTAACACAAAATACATAAGGAGGGTATTGGATGAAAAAATTATTATCCTATGCACTAGTAACAGTAATATTACTCTCAGCATTGGTTGCAGGTCCTGCATTCGGACCATACGGTGCGGATGCTGTTTCAGCAGCTTCGGAGCCTTGGGAAGAGCCTGCTCCGGCACCAAAGCCTGCAGCCACTCAGAAGCCGGCAGCGACAAAAGCTCCAGCTGCGGCATCAGTATCCGGCATTCTTGTTGAGGGTTCATTTGGAGCTGAAGTAACACTTCTTCAGACTACTCTTAACAGTAAGGGATACAGCTTGAAGGCAGACGGTTTCTTTGGAAAGAAGACAGCTGAGGCTGTTATGGATTTCCAGAGCAAAAATGGCCTTAAAGCAGATGGGATGGTTGGTCCTAAGACTCTTGAAAAGCTGGGTATGGAAAAAACAGCTGTACCGTCAACAGGTAAGGCAATCATAAAAATCGGTAAAGCTGAATATGCTGCTCACGGAACAAAATGCTTCACAGTAGCATTTGTAGCAATGAACGGTGACAAGATAGTTGATGCCTTAATCGATGACTATCAGGTAATGGATAAGGCTACTTCAGTAGGAGTTCCTAATTCAGAGGCTGATTTCGGCAAGAACTTCGCAGAAGGTAAGGTTCTCGGATCAAAGCTCACTAATGCAGCACAGTATAGTGAGAATATGAGAATCAAGGCTAATGCAACATTACCGGTTGATACTTCATTTGAAGCTATCGAAAAGTATGCAGCTGGCAAAACAGTTGCACAGTTGGAAGCAGAGCTTGCGGCAACTACTGCGGAAAAAATGGTAGACGCAGTAAGCGGTGCTACATTGGTTGATACTTACGGATATCTTTCTGCAATAGTAGAAGCTGCTAAAGCGGCAGAAGCAAGCGGTTCAGTTGAGATAGATGCAGCTGCAGCTGATTCTGTAAAGCTTGGCAAGGCTGACTATGCAGCCCATGGAACAAAGTGCTTTACAGTAGCAGCAACTGCAGTATACGGTGACAAAATAGTTGCTACAGTAATCGATGACTATCAGGTAATGGATAAGGCAACTTCAGTGGGAGTTCCTAATTCAGAGGCTGATTTCGGCAAGAACTTCGCTGAAGGCAAGGTTCTTGGATCAAAGCTTGCCAATGCAGCTCAGTACAGCAAGAACATGGCTGAAAAGGCAGGCTCAACAGTACCTGTTGATGTTTCCTTAGCAGAAATTGAAAAATATGCTACAGGCAAGACAATATCAGAATTAGGCGGTACACTTAATGGGACTCCGGCAGAAAAAATGGTAGACGCAGTAAGCGGAGCTACACTGGTTGATACTCATGGATATCTTTCAGCAGTTGTTGCATCTGCAAAGGATGCTGCAGATGCAGAAGTTGATGCTGTATCAGCTGCATCTGTGACAAATGATTCTGCAGCCTTCGAAAAAGCATTGGCTAAAGACGGCAAATGGATCATCTGCTCAACCTCTGACCTGCAGTTCACAAATGCTCTTGTACTGGAAGGGGATTTTCATGACAAGAACGATCCTGCAAAAGACCTTAAGAGAAAAATCGCTCCATATACACAGGACGAAGAACATAATGTAACAGCAAGGTTCACACTTACTGCACCTTCACTTACAATAAAGAGTCCTAATGCATTGATACAGAGCGGTACTTTCAAGGGTAACCTCTATGTATATGCAGAAAACTTCCAGCTCAAAGATGCAAAGGTTGACGGAAATATCTACTTTGCAACTCAGATAGCTAAAGATACTTTTGTTATGGATGAGAAGAGCTCAATAACAGGAAAGCAGATACTTTTCGATGTAGATGCTCTGTCATCTGCAACACCTACACAAGTAACAAATATGGCGGCCTTTGAAAAAGCAATAGCAGCTGACGGTTACTGGATAATCGTTCCCATAATTGACCTTGAGACTGACAAGGACCTTGTACTGGAAGGAACCTTCCATGACAAGAACGATCCTGCAAAAGACCTTAAGAGAAAGATAGGCCTTTACACACACAATGATCCTGCTGACAAGAAGAGGGCAACACACTCATTTACACTTAAGGCTCCGTCATTGACGATAAAGAGCCCATACGCTACTCTGCAGTACGGATATTTCATCGGTGACATATATGTTGAGGCAGATAATTTCTCCCTTGTGAATCATAAGCTCACAGGAAACATATACTTTGCCAGTGAGGAAGTCAAAGCTACATTCACAATGGATGAAGGCAGTTCCGTATCAGGAGTTATGGAAGTAAAGGCAAAACAGTAATAGATGATTCCGATAGTTTAATCAGCAATAAAATAAGCCACCTCATATGTATAATTTGCATGTGGGGTGGCCTATTTTTTGTGTGAGAATCATCTGAATGTGGTATATACCCAGGGATACTTGCTGCAGAAGCCTGTAGAGGATATAAGAGAATTGGATCCGCAAATTAAGGCTATGATAACATATAAACAAATTCAAGAGTAGAGGAATAGTATAGAATCAGTAATATATGCTTGATAAAGAATAAGGCGTATGATATAATTACAATAAAACCAATAGGAATAGTAGGAGATGCAAATGAAGATATCTACAAAGGGCAGGTATGGTCTGAGGGCAATGGTCGATTTGGCTGTTTATTCAAAGGGAGAACAGATACCGTTGAAAAGTATTGCTGAAAGGCAGAATATATCTGAGGGCTATCTGGAGCAAGTCTTTTCAGCACTAAGGAAAGCAGGGCTGATCAACAGCATCAAAGGGGCACAAGGGGGATATTCTTTGGCAGATAAGCCGGAGAACATCACTGTTGGGGCTATACTAAGAGTTTTGGAAGGAAGCCTGTCGGTAATAGACGAGAAAGCCAGCGGAGAAAAAACCTTTGACAGAATTGAAGATTGCATAGGCCAAAGAGTTTGGAATGCGATAAATGATAGTATCGGTAAGGTTGTAGACAACATCACCCTGGAGGATCTGTCGGATGAATTCAGAAAGATGACTGGAGACTCAGCATATATGTTCTATATATAAGCTTCTGAATATCATAAAAAGCAGGGAAATCCTTTTTGGGATTTCTCTGAGATCATGACAGATCAAGGTGGAATGCATATAGTAACTGGAGGTAATTGTAATGAAAAAAGTATCAAAAAGTATTATTGAACTGATAGGAAACACCCCTCTTGTTGAAACGGTGAAATACAACAGTCAAGAGGGCATAGAAGGGAGAATCATTGTAAAGCTTGAATATTTCAATCCTGGCGGAAGTGTAAAGGACAGGGCAGGCTATGCGATGATAAAGGATGCTGAAGATAAGGGGCTTATAAATGAGAACACTGTGTTGGTTGAGCCTACAAGCGGAAACACTGGGATAGCCCTGGCATTTGTTGCAGCTGCAAAGGGGTATAGACTCATACTGACAATGCCTGATACAATGAGTATCGAAAGACGGAGCCTTCTTGCTGCACTAGGGGCTGAGCTAGTGCTTACACCAGGAGCGGAAGGAATGAAGGGTGCAATAAGGAAGGCTGAAGAGCTGGTTGCTGATACTCCTAATGCTTTCATGCCTCAGCAGTTTAAAAATCCCGCAAATCCTCAGATACACAGAGTGACAACTGCAGAAGAGATATGGAGGGATACAGAGGGCAGAGTGGATATATTTGTTGCAGGAGTCGGAACCGGAGGTACGATAACTGGGGTAGGAGAAGCACTAAAAGCCAAGAAACCGGGCATAAGGGTTGTGGCAGTGGAGCCACAGGATTCACCGGTGCTTTCGGGAGGAAATCCGGGCCCTCACAAGATACAGGGGATCGGAGCAGGTTTTGTCCCGGATATTTTGAACAGTGATATTATAGATGAGGTTTTCAAGGTAAGGAATGAAGAAGCCTTTAAAGCGGCAAGAAAGCTGGCGGGTACAGAGGGACTGTTGGTCGGGATATCATCAGGGGCAGCATTGCATGCAGCAACTCAGATTGCCAAGAGGCCTGAAAACAAAGGCAAGAACATTGTGGTGCTTTTACCGGATACCGGAGAAAGGTACCTGTCTACAAGTTTATTTCAAGATATTCAATAAAATAAGCGTCTGCCTTATTCACAAGGCGGACGCTTTTTTATACAGGTATGACTTTACGGGCTTATGCACTGCCGCATAGTTCACAGTAGAAATTCTTCCTGTGCTCTGAAACATATATATCAGTATCTAATACATCAAAGAGCAGCAATCTGTTTTTTAGGGGTTTGCCTATGCCGGTTAACAGTTTTGTAGCCTCTGCAGCCTGAATGATACCCAAAAACCCCGATACAAGGCTTAAGATACATGCTTCAGAATAGGAAGGCAATAGACTGCTGTCCTCTGTCTCAGGAAAGATACATCTATAGCAGTGGCCGGACTCCGGGATAATGGTTGTAGCAAATCCAGATATATCCAAAGTCCCCGCCTCGATCAAAGGCTTTTTCGACTTATAGCAGGCATCGTTGAGTATATATCTGCCGGTTACATTGTCCAGCCCTCCGATTACAACATCATATGAGCTTATGATATCATGGATATTGAATTTATTAACCTTCGTTTCATACAGCTCCAGCTGAATATTCGGATAGATACTCTTAAGGAATTCTCCTGCAGATTGTACTTTTGGCATTCCTATCCTTGAAGAAGTGTGCATAATCTGATGATTGAGGTCGTTTTGTCCTACAATATCAAAATCCACCAGGCCAAGTTTGCCGACCCCTGCGGAAGCCAGTGAAAATGCTGCGGAGGATCCCAGACTTCCACAGCCTATAATCAATACTTTTGAGTCAGAAATATCTCTGCCGTTTTTTACTGATATTCTGGAACCAAGCAGTTTATAAAGCAGATCAGTGGGAGTGCTTACAAAGTCGAAATCCATTGTTGACAGATTGAAATATAATGGGTCTGACAGAGGCTTTCCGACAGATAGTGCCACTTTGATATGCTCAATGACAGCCAGCAGATTTGAAAAACAAGCAGATAAATCATCATTGAAGCCGGATGAACCGACGGCACTGAAATCAGGAAAATCATTGATTGCAGCTGAAAACGCCATAAGTGCGGAATACTCTGTAAAAGTCTGTACAGCACCGTACCAACCATTGTATATGGATACTATTGTCGGCACATATTCCTTATGGGAAACAGATTTGATAATATCATTCAAGGCTTCCTTCACGTAATTGAAATTACCGGAGATAATTCTTGATGTAGAATGAGAAGCTGAAGAATCAGCATTTTCTTCGGTGTGAAGCAATACGCTGCCTTCACTGTTCAGATCAATCAGGTTGTCCTTTAGCTTATCCCAGCCGGAGGAATTGTCCATATGGCAATGCAGCTGTCCGACTCCTGCAGCAGCAAGATAATATAACAAAGAAGATGTGCCTCTAATCTCTTTGCTATATACAGCTGCTGAAGATTTATATATTTTTTTCTGGCTTATTCTGCTTATCTGAGGTGCCAGAGTAAATTCGGGATATCTGTCGATTTGATTTTTTTCCAATAGCACAAATCATACCTCCTAAGACTTGCTTTGAACCTGGAAAATTTCTATAATGATAACACTGGATGAAAAATGAATATTACTTTTCAATTTATTATAATTCATGAATATGAAGATATTATGAAGACCATATGATATTATCAATATGAGGCGAAAATGTCAATAGAAGCCATATAGTCGGATTACACTTGCTTATACTTATAGTTAACTGTAAAATGTTATATATAAATGGTTTCATAATATATATTCGGGAGGTGTTCTATGAGTAGCATTGCAATGTGTATATCAAACAGGCAGCAACTTATAGACACGGTTGAGAACTGACAGAAAATAATTGAAAGGCCGTATATATTTTTTATAATGTAATAATTTGGAGGCTTAATGTATGAAAATAATTATTATTGGCGCCGGAAAGGTTGGGTATAGTCTGGCTGAGAGCTTGTCCAAGAGTAATCACGATGTGATTATTATTGACAAGAATTATGTTGCTTTAAGCAAGGCTGAAGAGAATCTTGAGGTTCTATGTATAAGAGGAAGCGGCGTCAGTACCAATATCCTTATGGAGGCAGGTATAGAAACCACTGATTTGCTTATCGCCGTTACCAACAGTGACGAAATCAATATGGTCTGCTGTCTCACTGCAAAAAAGCTTGGGGTCAATCATACTATAGCAAGAATAAGAGATCCGGAGTATGCTCAGGAGCTGTCCCTTCTAAAGGAGCAGCTTGACCTGGATCTTATTATAAATCCGGAGCAGGCAGCTGCTGAAGAAATTGCAAATGTATTGAATTTCCCTATTGCAATCAATGTTGAGCATTTTGCTAAGGGAAGAGTAAAAATGGTGGAGCTGCATGCCACAAAAGAGATGGGTATAATAGGTATACCACTTAGAGAATTGGGCAGCAAGCTTATATCATCGATATTGATCGGAGTGGTTATCAGGAATGACGAAGTAATAGTGCCTAATGGAGACTTTATTATAGAAGAGGGAGACAGGATATACGTAATAGGGAAACCTTCAAATCTCTATAATTTTTGCAAGATGTCCGGGAAGAACCCCCATAAAATCAGGAATGTCATGATAGCAGGGGGCGGAAGGATAGCCATTTATCTGGCGAAGATACTGGCTGAAATGGATATAAAGGTAAAGCTGATTGAACTTGAAAGGGAAAAATGCGTAGAACTGTCTGAACTGCTTCCCGAAGCATTGATAATTCACGGCGACGGAACAGATGAGGAATTGCTGAAATCAGAGAATGTCAGCCAAATGGACGGGTTCATTGCTATGACGGGGATGGACGAGGAAAATATCATGTCATCCCTTGTGGCAAAGCAGAATGGAGTAAAAAAAGTCATTACAAAAGTCAGCAGGGTGAACTATATAAATATTATTAAGAGCTTGGGCGTTGATAGTGTTATAAGCCCAAAACTCATAACAACAAATCACATTTTGAAATTTGTCCGAGGTAACAGCATAGAATCCTTGTATAGAATAATAGAAGGACAAGCAGAAATAACAGAGATAATTGCGGATAGTGAAAGCAGCATTCTGAATACAAAAATAAAGAAGCTGGGATTGCCGAAGGATGTAATCATTGCTACAATTGTAAGAAAAAACGAAGTAGTAATACCCCATGGAAATGATATCATCAAAGAGGGAGATCGTGTGATCGTCATTTCCAAGAATAAGAACATCTCTACTTTGGATGAGGTGGCAGCTAATTCGGCAGGAGGATTATAGAGTGAATATTAGAGTAGTATCAAGGGTCCTTGGTATGTTGCTGGTATGTGAGGCAATTCTGATGATACCATCCCTTGCAGTATCAACATATTATCAAGGAACCGATATACACGCATTTGCACTGAGTATACTCATTACTGGATTAGCCGGTGTACCGCTGACCTTTATAAAAACAGACAAGAAAAGCATGTATGCCAGAGACGGCTTTGCTATAGTCGCCCTTGGGTGGATACTGCTGTCCCTTTTTGGATCTCTGCCATTTATTCTGAGTGGAGTAATACCTTCTCCTATTGACAGCTTTTTTGAAGCAAGCTCAGGATTTACAACAACAGGGGCCAGCATTCTGACTCAGATAGAAGGCCTGCCCAGAGGTATACTTTTCTGGAGAAGCTTCACCCATTGGGTAGGAGGTATGGGGGTTATAGTGCTGACGTTGGCAATACTGCCCTCAATAGGTGCCGGTGCGGTCCAGATGATGAAAGCAGAAAGCCCGGGGCCGACTCCCGGAAAAATAGTTCCCAAAGTGGCAGAAACTGCCAAAATACTATACGGAATATATATGGGTTTTACGTTAATTGAGATTATCCTCTTGAAAATAGCAGGCATGCCTCTTTTTGATGCAGCAATCCATACTTTCGGGACTGTCGGCACTGGCGGTTTTTCCAATATGAATTCCAGTGTAGGCGCATATAATAATGTATATATAGAGATTATCATCACAGTGTTCACGTTCCTGTGCGGCGCAAATTTCACACTGTATTATCAGATGTTGAAGGGTGATCTTAAAGCCCCCTTCAAGGATGAGGAATTCAGGTTTTATTTCAAGACAGTGATGTTGGCTATTGCTCTGATCACAATCAATCTTTATGGCAATGTATTTCACTCACTGTGGGAGTCACTAAGGCATTCATCCTTTCAGGTTGTCAGCATTATCAGTACCACAGGCTATGCTTCAACCAATTTTGATACCTGGAGCATGTTCTCAAAAATAATACTGTTTATGCTGATGTTCGTTGGTGGCTGCGCAGGCTCCACCGGCGGTGCAATAAAAAATATCAGGTTTCTTTTGCTTTTTAAGGTCATGAAAAGGGAACTGCTTCAGATAATCCACCCTAAGGCTGTATATTCAGTACGAATCGGCAGCAGGGCAGTGGATGAAAGGACAATATCAGAAGTGCTTGGGTTCTTTTTTATGTACATCATCGTTTTTATTGCTGCCGTACTTATTGTATCCCTTGATAATTTGGATTGGACAACAACAATAACCTCTGTAGCAGCTACCATCGGCAATATAGGGCCGGGCTTTGGAATGGTCGGCGCCGTAGGCAATTACTCCGCCCTATCAGATATGAGCAAAATAGTGCTTTCCTTGTGTATGATAATAGGAAGGCTGGAGATATACCCGATCCTGCTGCTTGGAGTTCCATCTTTCTGGAAAAGGATAAATATATAACATAAAAAGAATGAAGGTCAAATGACCTTCATTCTTTTTATGCTATTTGTAAAACACGTGATTACCAATTCTTTTTTCCATGGACTTGTTCTTTACAATCCATGTGCCTTCTGACTTATCCGGATTAAAGAAATATGTTGAATTTCCAACAACGTTTGTTCCGCTAAAGGCAGCTTTTGCCGCTTTTATACTATCACTATTCGGGTTATTATATATAGTACCATCCGCAACCGGACTGAACTGAGGAATTCCTTTATAATATTCAAATATGACACCTTTGACAGTATTAGGGAACGAGCTTGATTTTACCCTGTTCAAAATAACATTACCAACAGCAACCTTGCCGGTATACGATTCGGCTTCAGCCTCAGCATGAATTATCCTTGACAACCAATACAAATCAGTACTTGAATAGCTTGTCCCACGAGATGCAGCGGATCCAAAAAGTTTGGTCTGGGTCTGTCTGCCGGCGATACCGTCGATTCTCAAACCATAAGTCTGCTGATATCTGATAACCGCATTTTCAGTCTTTAATCCATATATTCCATCAGCAGCTCCGACAGAAAATCCTTTGTTATTCAGCTCTTTCTGCAAATGAACCACACCGGCTCCTCTGCTTCTGAACTTAAGGACACCATAGTACGTGTCACCAAATACACTTAAGGTTTGTCCAAATACAAGCAAAGAAATAATAGTAACACAGATAATGATCTTCAACTTATTTTTCATACACAATACACTCCTTCCATAGATATGTGTCCTCAAAAGTAATGTAAGCGGTAATTGGACACATGAATCGTCTGTGCATCATCAAGCTTTTATATTTAACAGTAAGTTATGAGCTTGACAATGATTGCTTCCGAAGTTAGCTGACGGGTTCGGGGCAGAAGGCACCCTACCATGGTTGTCCATGGATTAACCCCAGAATTGGTTCCTCCGTACCCGGTAAGACCGGGATTCAGCGAATGTCTGTGTTAACATAATGCATATTATATAGCATAACAGGAAATATGTCAATCAAACGCAGAAATTGGCAAAATGGAAGTAAACATAAAATATGAAAAAGATACCACGATATTTATTTGAATTTATACAAAAAATAAAATAGATTATATGAACAGGAGGGATTCTATGAGCCACCACGAGCATGAACCCAAGGCAAAGGATAGTATGGACGAATTGAAGCATGCAAATGATAGAAGACTTGAAGAATTATTGAAGATAAACAACAGATATGTCCGTACCCAGAGGCATTTGGAACAGAATTCCGATATAGCCAGACTTGACCAGATAAAGCATTCCTTAGAGATTCAGGCAGACAGGGAAGCAAGAATGGAAAACCTCAGAAATATAATCGCATACGGTAAGCATGAAGGAGTGGACGAAGTTCAGAATCTGAAGAGGAACATAGAGTTTACAAGTCATTATCTTCAACACCATGGCCCTCATATGGATGAAGACACTCTGGAAAATACAAAGACAAAGCAGGAGCATAGAAAAGAGCAGCTCGATTTTTTACGCTAAGGTAAAGCTCGAAGTTCAATGCTTGCCGTCAAGCACAGGTGATACTGCGTATCACCTGTGCTTTTTAATTCTGTAGGGGCGCGCATTGCGCGTCCGTCTGTTTTCAGGACTTAAAAACATAATACTCCTAGAAATCAAGGTGTTTTCTGCCCTCATAAAAGGGCTCCATATGTATACTCATCTGCAGAGGAGTATACAGCTCATTGTACACCCTTTTCTCAATCTGATGCATCAGTAAATGGGAATCCTCTATGCTTGTATCCGGATCGATCAGTATATGCAGATCGATGAATATTTCGTTGCTGCATCCGCGGCTTCTTATGTTATGCACGCCTTTAACCTGTTCGAACTCCATTATGATTTTACTTATCCTTTCTGAGTCAACCATAGCTTTATCCAGAAGAACACCGCAAGTATCCCTGAATATTTCAACAGCTGCATGGATGACAAAGCCTGAAACCACGAGGGAGGCAACAGAATCAATGACTGGGGGGAGCCCAATTCTGATGGATATTAAGGTGAAAAGCACTCCAGCAGATATGAAAACGTCGCTTCTTGTATGAAGGGAATCGGAGATCAGTATGGTACTGTTGAGCTTTTCTCCTTGCGCGTGCTCATATCTTGATATAAACAGGTTTGCCATTAAGGTACCAATAACGGCAATTATACTTTCATCAGTAACAATCGGCACTGACGGAATGACAAAGCCCATAATGGCTCCGGCTATGATCCTTGCTGCCAAAATAAACAGCATTACTGAAATGAGAAAACCGGCAAGGGTTTCGAATTTTTTGTGTCCGTAAGGATGATCCTCATCATGGGGTTTTGAAGCAAAGTGTATGCCGATAAGTCCTATTACATTGGATGAGCCGTCTGTAAGTGAGTGGAATCCGTCAGCCATAAGGCTGTTGCTTCCAGATATATAACCAATGACAATTTTGATAGCGGCAACTCCGATATTTGCCATGAGTATAAGCCAGAGAACTTTTCTTACCTTGGTGTAATTACCTGTATGCATATCAGCATCCCCCTTATAAAAAAAACCATAGAACATTCCTTAAGAATTGTCCCATGGAGTATATCCACTGTCCATAGCAGACCCGGCATATTGCATATGCCTGACTGAAGCTTTTGTTGCATTATCATGTTACTACATCATATGCCTGCATTGGGGAAATGTTAACCTGCAATTTATTTATTTGAGTTCAATGTGAAAGGTTCAGCAGGAGACACATATATACTTGACTATTATATAGTAAAGTATAATATACTATTGTCATATGCATAAATGATGGGGGAAGATCTAATGGACAGAAATCATCCTAACTATGAACATGAATACAAGCATCTTGAAGAAGTCTGCAGTATGCTGAAAACAGAGATCGAGAACAAGGACAGGGAGATCTCCAACTATAAAAGCGAGATAGTGGCAATAAGAAAAAACATGTGGGAGAATGCAAGGCATGGTTTTGGCGGTAATGAGACTGAAGCCATGATTGATGCAACCCAATACATATCAGCTATTAAAAATGAGGAGAACAGTTACAGGTTCACAAAGGGACTGCTTGATAAATACAGGAGGCTGTATAATTCTCCATATTTTGCAAGGGTTGACTTCAAGGAGGGAAATGGGGGTGCAGCTGAACAAATATACATAGGGCTGTACTCTTTTATTGATACTGACTCTATGGAAGTTGTAATACACGATTGGAGGGCGCCGGTGTCAAGTATTTTTTATGAATATGAGCTTGGCGCAGCGGAATATGGAACTCGCGAAGGAAGTGTCCATGGAGAGATATTGCTGAAGCGACAGTTTAAGATAAAAGACTCCAGGCTTTTGTATATGTTTGACAGCTCAGTGAAGATCGACGATGAGATGCTTCAGGAGATATTGAGCGGTAATGCCAGTGAAAAAATGAAGAATATTGTCACAACAATACAAAAGGAACAGAACAGGGTCATTAGGTTTGACGAAGGCAGCATGCTTGTGGTCCAGGGAGCAGCGGGGAGCGGCAAAACCTCAATAGCTTTGCATAGGATAGCATACCTGCTGTATAAGGACAGAAATCTGAACTCGGGCAATATCATCATATTATCTCCAAGCCATGCCTTTAACGATTATATCTCAAATGTACTGCCGGAGCTTGGGGAAAGCAATGTATTGCAGACAACCTTTGAAGAACATATCAGCAAGCTTCTGAGAAGGAGTATCCGGGTGGAAAGCCAGTATGACTATATGGAATATCTTCTTTCATCCGAAACAGGCCGCTTCGATGAAACAAGGAGGAAAGGGCATAGGTTTAAGAGCTCCGAGAAATTCCTGCATGCAGTGAGGCAGTATGCTGATGAGCTTGCAGATAAGGCAGGGCGCTTAAAGGATGTGTATTACGAAGGCGGAAAAATAGTAAAGGGCAGTGAACTGAGAAAGGTATATGAATCCTTTGATAAAGGACTGCCTGTGAACAGCCGGCTGGCTTCGGTCCGTGAAAGGGCCTTTTACCTATTGTCGGACGTTCAAGCAGAAAAGAAAGCTGAGCTGAAAAAGAAGGTTGATGACACAAAGGCCAGCCCAAGAGAGGCTGCTGCCCAGGTAAGAATTGAATTGAAGAGGGCGTTCAAAGGCATAAAGGATGAAATATACGAAATGACAAAAATTGATGCATATGGAGCATATAGAAGTTTTTTCCTTAGCAGCTGTTTTTTTGAGTCAGGAAAGACCTTTGGATTGACGGCAGAAGAGCTTGAGGATATAAGCAGACAGTCAATAAGGGGTATCGACAATAGACGGATGAATTATGAGGATTCTGCTGTGCTCGCATATTTCAAATGTATAGTAGATGAGCTGCCCGATATGAGGGGTATAAAGCATGTAGTCATAGATGAAGCCCAGGACTACAGTCCTTTGCAGTATGAGATATTTAAAAAGCTGTTTCCTGAAAGCAGCTTCACAATACTTGGAGACATGAACCAGATGATAAATCCCTCAAGGAATCCGATGGCTTTTGATTCTATTGCTGATGTATTCGGGAGGGCTGATTCGGCTGTCCTTAAGTTAAGCAAATCATATCGCTCCACCAAGGAGATCACAGAGTTCACAAGGGCATTGCTTCCTTCAGTCAAGCAAATTGAGGGTTTGAATAGAGCAGGGAGACTTCCTGAAGTGATAAAGCTCCGGGATGGCAGTGACAGGAGAAAACTTCTGGCCGCAGACATCAGGAGAATGCTTGATGAGGGCATGAAGTCCATAGCGGTACTGTGCAGAACTTCGGAGGAATGCAGTGAGTTGTATAAGCAGTTAAAGGAAGAGATTAAATTATCCATTGTAGCTAAAGATGACGATGTCTATAAAAAAGGTGTGAATATTATACCTTCTTATCTATGCAAAGGTCTGGAGTTCGATGCAGTACTGGTATATGGTGCGGATGAAAGGAATTTTCACACCGAAGGAGACAGGATGCTTCTATATACTCTATGTACCAGAGCCCTGCATATCCTTAAAGTATATTATGCCGGAAAGCTTTCACCGATAATATCTGAAGTAAACAGTAGATTATATAAAAGGCTGGAAGAATGAAAAAATGGGGGTATATTGCCCCCATTTTTTCAATGTTTCACAAATGCCACATTAATTGCCTTTACCAGGGCGTCAACCCTGTCTCCCTGCTTGAATTAACTGGATAATATGCAAAAAAATCAGACACCAGATTATCTGGTGTCTGATAAATAATTTATTAATCAAAGTATAAATAGCTTCCTTGAGCGAAGTTCGTTTTTTTCCAGAACTTCTTGATCCATGGCTGTACGTAGTAGTCAAGGCCGAATGCTCCGCCTGCTCCACCCATAAGGGCGATTGAAGCAAATACATACCAGAGTATTTCATAGCCTGCCATTGCAGAAATTATAAAGTTCAGGCAAAGGAATACAGAACCTGCTGATGCAAAGAAAGTGAAGAGTCCTGCTATAAGTGCGAGGCCGATACCAACTTCCAAAAGTACTACAACAGACTGGAAGAAGAATGGATTAGCTGAGATAAATGTATCAACCATCCAATTATATATTCCCCAAGGCTCTGCAAATATCGGCGTCGGATAAGAGGCCGCCGCTTCGCCTGCTTCGGCTACTGCACCGGACGCTGCTGTCACAGCTTCTGCTGCTCCAGATGCTGCTGATGTAGCTGCAGTTGCTATAATTTTGATGTTTTCCGGATTCAACCAGCCTTCCTGTACCTTCTTCCAACCTTCAAGGAACCACATTACACCGACGTATATACGAAGAAGTACTGCCCAGGAAGTATGAGTCCTGTGTGCCAGATGTCCTCCTACAAAGGACCTGTTGTTCTTCATATGGAAGAACTCATGGAGCAGATAGTTCCATATCAATCTCAAACCGCCGACTCCCCACAGATAGTGGAGGTTGACAAGATGCTTCATAGCCATGGCAATAAAGCCTGACATTGGAGTACCCATAAGCTCAGCTACACAGTAGTGGCTGCCGATGGATACCATAAAACCATGTGTGTTGAGAACGAGTTTCTTCTTTTCAGTTTTTGTTATATCTGCAGCGATGTTGTGAGCAGCACATTCACCTGTCTGAAGAGCTGTCTCAACTATCTGAGGTATCGGTTTTCCGTCTATTTCGTAGTATGCGTTGTCTCCAACCAGATAAACTTCTTCTCTGTCGACGCTCTGCATATAGTCGTTTACCTGCGCTCTGTTTCTCTTTCCTTCGGTGAGGCCTGTGGACATTGTAAAGCTGTTGCCCTGAACACCGCAAGTCCAGATAAGAGTCTTTGTCTTGATTTCCTGTCCGTCCTTGAGATGGATGCCGTCAGGAGTTGCCTTAACTATTGGCGAATTTGTCATTACCTTTACGCCCTTTTTAGTAAGGAAATCCGTAGCTTTTTTCTGAAGGCTTGGTCTCAAAATAGGAAGTATTGTAGGCATTGCTTCCACATTATATATGGAAACTTCACTCTTATCTATTCCGTATTTTTCACACAAAACGTCTTTCCATTCGAAGAGTTCTCCAACAACTTCTATTCCTGTGAAGCCTGCTCCTGCAACAACAAATGAAAGCAACTCTTTTCTCTTAACTGCATCCCTTTCATCTCTTGCCATTTCGAAGCTCTTTTCAACATGCTCTCTGATCTTCAGAGCATCCTTAAGTGACCATATGGTAAAACCATACTCTTTAACGCCTTCGATTCCGAAGAATGCAGGTTCAGCGCCGCATCCAACCACAAGGTAATCATATTTGTATGTTTCCTTGTTTGAAGTAAGGGTTTTTGCTTCATAATCGATGCTTTCTATTCTGTCTCTTACAAAATTGACCTTGGTAGCCTTGAATACATTATAAAGATCTACCATTACGCTTTCTTTATCTGTTCTACGTCCTGCAATTTCATGCAGCTCTGTGAGCAAAGTCTGGAAAGGATTGTCATTAATCAAAGTGATTTCAACGCTGTGATCCTTTTTAAACTTCTTGCTCAGAACTTTAGCTGCCTCGACTCCAGCGTAGCCTGCGCCGAGTATGACTATTTTCTTTACGTCTGACAAGATAATACCCCCTTGTATTAATTAAACTATATGGAATAAAAAAATATTAATATAATAATATTCATTATTATTATATAATATATATTTAACAAATGCGATAGCTTTTATCATTTTGTGTTAAAAAAATCGCATTTATTTGTGGATGTGTTTTGCTTCACAGAACAGTATTATATTGACTCGGACAAGCAAAGTCAAAGGAAAAGAAATGAAATAGCGGGATCATAATATATATATTATATGAAAGCACCTAAATATTAATATATTGATCAAAAAGTCGACAAAGGTAATTTTTGATGCTCGATCCCTCAACAGACACATCGAAATCATCAATATCTATGATAATCAAAAAATGCAATGAGATGGAATAATAGACTGAAAAGCTATATAATGGAATTAGTTGGAACATGTATTGCTGATTTGAGAAAGCATTTTTGGATTAATATATAACAGTCAGGGGATTATAAAGTGTAGGAATGTCACAGAAATTGGAAGGAGTAGAGAAAATGGGTAATATTGCAGGCGCTTTCATTTTTCCTCATCCGCCGATAATGGTAGAGGAAGTGGGAAAGGGTGAGACAGAAAGGGTTGCCGACAGCGTCACAGCCGCTATGACGGCCTCTGAACGCATAGCTGCCCTGGAGCCGGACACAATATTGATAATCACTCCTCATGGTACTCTTCTAAAGGATGCAATGACAATTTCGTCAGACGAAAGGCTGAAAGGGAATCTGACAAGGTTTGGAGCAGCAAGTGTAAGAATGGGCTTTGAAAATGACCTGGAGCTGGTTGACAAGATCATGGAGCATGGGAATAAGTGGAATACATATTGCGTACCTATGCATGAGGATGTGAAAAGGACATACAGTATAGAACCCGGACTTGACCATGGTGCTATTGTCCCCCTTTATTTTGTAACTAAGAAATATAATGATTTCAAGTTGGTGCATATAACATACAGCCTTCTCTCAAAGGAGCAGCATTACAAGTTTGGTACAGCCATAAGGGATGCTGTCGGTGAGCTTGACAGGAAGGTGGTTGTGATTGCCAGCGGAGACCTCTCCCACAGGCTTAC
>JAWLHF010000070.1:0-17681 GCA_041690515.1 Clostridiaceae bacterium
CCCGAATCTCAGGCCTGTACTATTCCTTACTATCAGTACTATTTGACAAAAGCCGAAAAAAACTATCCCAATTGTCCTTTCTCTTATAGTGAAGGCTGCCTCTCCAAGACAGGCAAAAATCAGAGACGCTTTCATTCTTCTGCTGTCTTTAAGACCCTGTCCATCCTTACCTGAAATAAGGGCAATTAAGGCAGCCAGTAAGACATTGCTCCTTTTTAGAATACCGCTTGGGTATATATCGTAGGTATAGTCCATATCAATAAACCGTGAAAAATCCAATATTATGAACCATATCCCCAATATAATGATTATGGCAACTATTGATTTTAGACACAACTTCTTTATCTCTGTCATAATCCAACCTGCCCGTCAGATTTATGTAATGCTATTTTATAAGTACTGCAAGATTCCTGTCTAATACATGATAATAATCGTGCATGCCAGCTGATTATTCCCAGGTCTTCCACACATCAGGTGCGTATCCGACAGTTGCCTGCCTGCCGTTTCTGACTATTGGAGTTACATACAGTCCTGGGTTCTCCAATAGTATCTCCTTCTTTATAGTTTTGCTGTTTATTTTGCCCATGTTCAATCTTTCATAATCCTTTGCCTTTTTATTGATAAGATCAGCCAGACCTACAGCAGCCTCTACACTTTCCAGCTCTCGCTTGCTTAGGCTTTTTACCTTCAAGTCTATATACTGGAACTTTATATTTCTTTCCTTGAAATAACGCTGTGCCTTTTTAGTATCAAAGCACTTGTCTATACCAAATATCTGTATGTTCATCCTGTTGTTACTCCTTCATTGTCATATCTTCAATATCATCTCGTATTGATCGATGAAATGCTCAAATCCTGACGTCTCAAGGAAGTTCTTTAATGAATCTCCCCGGTCATCCACATTTATAACTGCAATATTATCTGATTCGGTGCGATTGATCAAATCAGAGATAATACTTGCAGCTATTCCTTTCCTCCTATGTTCTCTGGATACTCCTATCTGAGGAATATCCCCAGTCTTACGCTCAATTATTCCATATCCTATGATACTGCTTTCGGATCTTACTATGGAGCAGTCAAAAGCCTCCGGAAGGGTATTCAATGATTCAATTGAGTTCTGCCAGGAAGGCTGTACGTCCCAAAGCTGCTTAAGACTCTCCCAATCTGTGTCATTGAACATTTCCACATGCTCAACCTTCCAGGTGATATCGGCTTTATATTTGCTCTTAGGCATCTTATAACAGGAAAAAGTCCTTGTTATCTCAAAACCCTGCTTCTTATAAAGCTCAAAAGCAGCAGTGTTGCTTTGTATGACTTCCAGAAGGTATTGTTCTACAGCTGCATTCTTAAGAAGCTCCACAGCCTTATAAAACATGTTTGTAGTAAGACCCTGCTTCCTATATTCGGGGATGACACCTGTTCCGGTATCATAAGCCGTCAGCTTTCCATCCCATAGGCGGCAGCCATTGAGTATGAAGCCCACCAGAGAATCCATCTTAAATGCCCCTATGGATTTTTCCGGAATATATCCTCTTCTGCAGAGCATTTGATCAAGCTTCCAAAGGGGCAGCTCAGTTTTTACCTGGTAGTCTGAAAAGGCTCTGTTAAATGTACTATGTATGATGTCTATAGCAGTATCTCCCAAGTTTTTGTATTCAAACATGCTTTGCCTCCTAATTATGTACTATTTATACTTGTTCCTTATATAGATATGCTTAATCCTTGAATTGCTGGACTCCCTCTCTTCTATCTGAAAGCGTTTGAGGCTTTTAACAAGAGGTGTAAGCTTTGAAAACCCATAATTTCTAGCATCAAAATCAGGCTGTTTCTTTGATATCAGATTGCCCACATCTGCCAGGAAAGCCCAACCGTTGTCGTCTGCAACATCATTTACAGAGGAAGCTATGAGATTTATTATTTCTTCACCGATATTCACCTGGGTATTCTTGGACTCAAGTTCTACCACATCTTCCTTGTGGTTTTCGTGGGCATCATTATCGTCATGCTTAACTGGTGCATTGATAATCTCTATGTATATGAACTTGTCACAAGCTACTATGAATGCGCTGGGGGTTTTTCTTTCTCCTATCCCTATGACCTTCATACCTGCTTCACGCAGTCTGGTAGCCAGTCTTGTGAAGTCGCTGTCACTTGATATTATGCAGAAGCCGTCTACTTTCTCTGAATACAGTATGTCCATGGCATCAATAATCAGTGCTGAGTCTGAGGAATTTTTACCGCTGGTATAACTATACTGCTGAATAGGGGTTATGGCATTCTCCAGCAATGAATTCTTCCATCCGGATAATGTGGCTTTGGTCCAGTCACCATATATTCTCTTTATTGTTGGTGTACCATATTTTGTAACTTCCTCCAGTATTCCTCTAATGTTCTTGTATGGAACGTTTTCTGCATCAATAAGTACTGCCAATCTTAAGTCGGCTGTATTTGACATATCTTTCTCCTCTCTTTTCTAATTCATTTGATATTATCAAGGCTGCTAATCCAAATGAGAAGTATCGGCCTCCAATACCCATCTTATCTCCCCATCCTGTATATCCATTACCGTCAGGCAGGTATCGTGGATATAGGGCGGTCCCCAGAATTCCTCAATAGCGATATTCTTCATGATTGAATATATGGCTTTAATGACTGCAGCATGGGTCACAATAAGGATGTTTCCTACGGAAGGCGATTGTGTGATCTCGTCCAGAAAAGCACTTACCCTTCTTATTAGTTCATCATAGCTTTCACCGTCCACAGGCTGGTATAAATGGGGTTTGTTCCAAAGGTTGTATTGCTGCTCAGGATAGAGTTCCGTTAGAATATTGTGCTCTACCCCTTCCCAGCAGCCAAAGCCCATTTCCTTCAAGGCTTCCTTCACTTTTATTTCGGTTCTCTTGTCACCCAATATATGCTTTGCTGTGTCAAGAGCTCTTCCTAACGGGCTGCAGTAAACACAGTCAAAATCAATGTTCTTCAAGCTTTCGCCAAGCTTTTTTGCATTTGAAGAGCCCTTTTCGGTAAGGTTGGAGTTATTCCATCCTTGCATTTTTCCTGCCTTATTCCATTCAGTTTCACCATGTCTTGTTAAATATATCTTCAACTCACTATCTCCTTAATAGCATATATCAAATATTTAGCTACAGCACCTAAACTTACTATTGCCGAAAGAATTAGCCAAGTTAGGCAGTCTCTATTGCAAAAGCGTCTTTGCCCATTCTGATGCACGCTCAAGCTCTTCTTCCTTTAATGGGCCTTCATTATCCTTGACAAAAAAACCTTCAGGGGCTGCTACCAAGCTGCCGCCCTTCTTTACAAGCTTATCAGCTATCGGTTTTGCAGCATATCCGAATATCCTGACAAGACCGTTCAGTAGTTTGGAATTTACATCTGTAGTGTTGATTCTTGTGTCAAATGCAGCAACTTTCATTCCTTCAAGACCGCTAGCGGGAATTTTTATCAGGAAGTCTACTACTTCCTTTGTCGGCTTGAATGCCCTGGTAGGAGAACCTACAATCATCAGTTCCACCCCTTGAAGCTGCTCAAGAGTCATATCAGTTATGCGGACAACATTAATATCATGCATTGAGCCGAGTACCTCACCCATCGTCTTGGCAACTTTCTCAGTATTGCCAAAGACTGAATCATATAACACTAAAATATTCATTGAATCTCCCCCCTTGGTTAATTTTATCATATTTATAACAGACAGGCTTCATATCTGAAGCTTGTCCATAATAAGTTCTTTATCAATCATTTTTATGTGAAGCGTCCTGAACTGATGCAAGCCTAAGCCTCATATCATTCACCTATCACCTTTACCAATACCCTTTTTGGGCGTTTGCCGTCGTACTCTCCGTAGAATATCTGTTCCCATGGTCCAAAGTCAAGCTTTCCGTCAGTAATTGCAGCCACTACCTCACGTCCCATCAGCTGCCTTTTAAGATGGGCATCGGCATTATCCTCATAGCCGTTGTGCCTGTATTGACTATGGGGCTTTTCGGGAGCCAGAATCTCCAGCCATTTTTCAAAATCCTGATGAAGGCCCGACTCGTCATCGTTGACAAATACGCTGGCAGTTATATGCATTGCATTAACCAACACAAGTCCTTCCTTTACTCCACTTTCATCTATACATGCCTGCACCTGTGAAGTTATGTTGATATACCCTCTTCGTGCGGGCAGGTTGAACATTAGTTCTTTCCTGTATGATTTCATCTTACGACCTCCTTACATCTCCGGAAACCATATTCTTATCTCACGCTCGGCACTTTCCATACTGTCTGATGAATGAATGGAATTTTCAGTTTTTGATAATGCATATCTGCCTCTAATGCTTCCCATATCTGCATCCATAGGATCAGTAGCTCCGTTTATTCTCCTTACCTGTGCTATGGCATTGTTCCCCTCTACTATCAATACACACACTTCACCTCTTGTGATATAGCTAATAAGCTTATTGTAGAAAGGCTTATCCTTATGCTCATAATAATGGGTCCCGGCAGTTTGTACGGAAGGCTTCAGTATCTTTGCGGCAGCTATATGCAATCCCTTATCCTCATATATTGAAATTATCTTGCCCATCAGCCTTCTCTCCATTGCATCCGGCTTGATAATCACCAATGTCCTCTCCATAACTACATCCTTTCTTCTTGTTTTATATCTTCATGTCTAGAGGTCCTAATATCTATTATTGTGCCAAATAATACTTATTATGTATTAATATCACTGCAGTAAGATGATCATACCGGAGATGTGTACCTGTATGATTCTATATTCAGCTCCTCAAAAACACCGTCATTTTCCAACAGCATAATAGTATTTTCACCCTCAAAGCCAGTCCATTTCAGACCCAGAAGCATACCATCCTTAGTTTTAGCTGCAAACAGTATACTAAACATTTCAGGAAAAATGCTTCCACCGTCATCAACTCTCCAGGTGGACATTTCATCATACTTTGCCGGGTAGTCCTTGAACACAAGCTTCGTTGGAGTTTTCATCACTATGCTTGCCAGCATGTCATCCTTATCCCGTTCAAAAAGTATCAAATACACAGCTGTGTCTGCTTCTATTCTCCCTATCTCCCAACTGTCCTTGATATTGCGTCCTTTAATCCTCTCGATCTCTTCTATGGTGTCTGCAGATGCATTATGATGATTGCTTTCCTGTGAGTTCAGTACTGCATCAGTATTGAACTCCATGCCCTTCACCAGATAATACGTCTCGTTCGCCCTTGCCTTCCCCGATGTAATCTCAAATATCTTACCTTGAAGATTATCGAAATTCTGTGAAGTCAATCTGCCGTTGTCTTTTTCACCTTGTGTTTGAGTTCTTAAGTATCTGATATCAAGAATATTTCCGTTTTCTCCTATTGCTTTATTTATATCCTCAACATTATTTACATTCTCCTGATGACCAGATGTAATTATCAGATTGCTCTCTTGATTGGTAAATCCAAATACTCTGCTCAATTCTGAAGTATTGATAAAGTTGTCTTCAACAGGCTCAACGATTTCACTGTCCTGAAGCACTTCTTCCCTTCCATTGTTATTATCATTTATCAAGGCTTGTTTGCTGCAGCCGCTTAATATGAAGAGGATCAGCGCTATTGAAAAAACACTCCTAATACATCTTATCCGCATTGCTGAGAGCATTTTGTATATCTCCAATAAACTCTCCTCCGTGATAACAGATTATTCTTTGTATGTCATAATTCATAAGCTTTAACAGGGACTTTATTGCTTCTGCCATATTCAGTGTGTATTTTGGTTCAGGTATTTCAAGGTTTCCCTTTACTATTGCCAAAGCGTCTCCGCTGATAAGTGTTTTATGCTCTTTCAGATAGAGGGATATATGCCCCGACATATGCCCTGGGGTGGCAACTATCTCGATTCCACCGCAACAGGGGATGCAATCTCCGTCTTTTACAGTCACATCCACTTCAGTACATTCTACTGATTTTAAAATATTTTGGAATACTATCCCCTCTTCCCTTTGCTCAGGCGCCAACATCAGCTGCCTCTGTTCAGCCTGTTCAAGCCGCAATGATTTTAATCTGCCTGAAACATAAGGTGAATCTGCTTCACTTGTTATTACTTTTACATTGGAATACTTTTTCTTGATTGCTGCCAGACTTCCCATATGATCATGGTCATGATGGGTTATGATCACCTTGGTCAGCTTTGAAAAATCAACACCCTTATCGGCAGCGGACTGCTCCAGTAAAGGCAGAAAACCTGTATATCCGCAGTCTACAAGAATCATCTCATTTTCATCCTGAAATATGACAGGATGGATTGAATCCTCACCATATCCAAAGTTAAAATTGACATCTAAGACTATTATGCTGTTCAAAGTATTTCCTCCATTAGTCTAATAATTACTCATCATTCTGTAGAGTGAAAAAAAGGCTCAGGGAAATCAAGACTGTTAATCTAATTATATCTTTTTTTGTACAAAATATCATCTATTAGTATATATGTCCGTTCTTCATCAAAAAATGAGTAGTAATTATGTCCTTGTCCGAATACCTCCCTAAACACTGTCACATCATCATGATTGCCAAGGACGAAGCTATATTTGAATCCGTAGCTTTCCAGGAGTCCATGAAGAAAACCGGCACTATCCCTGCTGCATATATCACCGGTAATAACGACCTCATCTATCCCTCTTCTTTTTATATCCTCCAGTACTGAAAGCAGATTCCTCTCTGGATCAATATCCTTGTACTTTTCAATTCTCTCACCTAAATGAATATCGGATACATGTGCAATAATCCTCATATAGCTTTCTCCTTTACTTGACAGATTTTATACCTTCATATACAGATGCAACACCCATAAGCTTTATTCCAACAACATTAGCATCTTTATCACTAACGAACTCAAGCCGTGTGCTTTCATGTCCCTTATAATGAAAAACTTTATCACTTACAGGAAGCAGTTCGTAAGTACTCCCATCATTATGTCTTGAATAGAGTATACCTCCAGTGTAAGTTATTGTTATTGACAATCCTTCGTCAAACCGGTATTGGGCACAATACTTTTCCAAGGTTTCCTTATCAACTTCAACCACATTTATTACTTCCGGTGTAGTGTAATATTCCTTTCCGAAGATTATTGCCGCCATTGCCTCTGATACATCATGAAGTGCAGAATAATCACTGTTATTTGTCAGGAATATCAATACATAATCATCTTCAGGATACCTGAATATTGCTGAATAGTATCCGTCTATATGACCATTATGAGAGATTTCCCTATGACCATACCTTTCTCCTATGCCCCACCCGTATCCGTAGTTTGAGTCCGAATAGGATGAGAACATTCTCCTTATCGACTCTTTATTTAGTAGTTTATCATTATATAGAGCTCTGTCATATTTATAGAGATCCAGAACTGTTGAATATATGTTACCGCTTCCAGTCAGCTTTGAAAAATCATACATTGGCAGCTTCATTGGGACTTCATCAAATATTCTATAACCGACAGCCTGGTTGCCTATGTATGAATCGTCAACTCCACAGCTGGAAGAGTTCATCCCAATAGGAACAAATATATTATCCTTTAAATAGTCACCATAGGATATACCTGAAACCTTCTCAATTATTGCCGCAAGGATATTATATCCCGCATTGCTGTATGAATAGCCGTCTCCCGGTTCAAACAGCAGTGGTGAACTGTTGATATGGTCAATATTTTCTTTTAATGATATGGCTTTTGATCCAGATACTGCTCCATCTCTAACCAAGCCTGAGGTGTGTGTCAAAAGATGATGGATAGTGATGTCATCTCCGCGGGGGTGTCCGTCGATATATTTTGAAATGGAATCATTCACATCAAGGTATTGTTTTTCATATAGCTGCATAATTGCTGCAGCGGTAAATGATTTTGTAAGAGAGCCTATTGCAAAAACATTACTTGGCTTATTGGGTATGCTGCTCTCATAATCAGCCATGCCATATCCCTTACACAGAAGTATTTCATCCCCTTTGGCTGCCAATACTGCCCCGCTGTACTTATAGCCTGAGTTCTTATTGAATGATGTCATGAACTCATCCAATTCTGCCGCTATATCGGAAATATCCTTTTGCCCTTCAGCTGAAAAAGAACTTTCCGCTCTATTTGTACAGCTGCATGCAACAGCACAGAAAGTTGCAATTATAATCAATGTTGTTGCCAGTAATTTTACTTTTTTCATATTGTCCTCCATTCATCTCATTATAATGTTATATGGATGGAATAGATCTGCATATGCCTATCAAGTATTCATATGCCTCAATAGCCCAAGGATGAAGTATTTTTACATGTCCATCACATAAATATCTCAAGTAGGCCAAGGCACCCTGCTCCAGCGATATATCCAAGCCTTTTTGCATTTCATGAATAAAAGCTCCATTATATATGATATCCCATGAAGACTTATCGGCAATAAACAGCACCAAATCAAGCTTGCCGACATTTGCTTTTTGAATAATCCGGCTCACTTTGAGCCATAGTTCCGGTAAGTGAGAGCCACTGTTCCGACGAAATTGAGCCACCCTTCCGGAAGGTGAGCCATTATGTTGTTTTTCCTTTAGAATGTAGTTATGCACTAGTTTCAGTGTAAATACATTCAAAGGAGGTCATCATATGACCAAATACAGAGAAATCCTTAGACTCTACAGCCAAGGAATCAGCCAACGCAGCATTGCACTCAGCTGCGAGTGCTCTCGCAACACTGTATCAAAAATAGTTGCCAGAGCAAAAGAACTTAATATTACGTGGCCATTAAGTTCTGAAATAACCGATGGTGAATTGGAAAAAAAGCTGTTTCCGAATTCACAACAATCCACGACCGTTCCTAGAAAATACCCTGATTTAGAGTATATTCATAAGGAACTGGCTAAAAATGGTGTCACGCTAAGACTTCTTTGGAGCGAATACTGTGAAGAATGCCGACTTAGTAATGAGCTTCCACTTATGTATTCGCAGTTCTGCTATCACTACCAGCAGTTTGCAGAGAAAAAGCGTGCTACTATGCACATTCCCAGGAAACCCGGTGAACAAATTGAAGTTGACTGGGCCGGGCAGACAGCTGCGATTGTTGATAGTGATACTGGCGAAATAATTTCTGCATATGTATTTGTTGGCGTTCTCTCTTACAGCCAGTTTGCTTATGTAGAAGCATTCCTATCACAGGATCAGGAAAGCTGGATAAGTGCCCATGTGAACATGTACCGTTTCTTTGGGGGCGTAAGCCGTATCCTGATACCGGACAACTTAAAAACCGGAGTAGAAAAAGTATCATGGTATACCCCTGTTATTAATAAAACCTATCATGAGATGGCAGAACACTATGATACTGCAGTAATCCCTGCCAGGGTGCGTAAACCCAAGGATAAACCCAATGCTGAAGGAACAGTCGGGATTATCTCAACATGGATTATTGCCGCACTCCGCAAACAGAAATTCTTCAGCCTTCAGGAGCTTAATGTAGCAATAAAGGAAAAACTTCATACTTTCAACAGTAAGCCATTCCAAAAGAGAGAAGGTAGCAGAACCAGCATCTTTCTTGAGGAAGAAAAATCACTGCTGTTACCGCTACCCACTAATCCATATGAACTGGCGGTCTGGAAACAAGCCACCGTTCAATTTAATTATCACATAACTGTGGATAAAATGCACTACTCAGTTCCTTATGAGTATATAAAGCATAAGGTGGATGTGCGGGTAACACGTAACGTAATTGAAGTTTTTTATCATAACCATCGTATCTGCTCTCATCCAAGGCTATATGGACGTGCTGGCCAATATAGTACCAATGACGCACATATGCCTGAGGACCATCAAAACTATTTGCAATGGAACGCAGAAAGATTCCTTTCCTGGGCTGAGAAAATTGGCCCTAATACAAATATAACAGTAAAATCAATCCTTTCTTCCCATAAGGTTGAACAACAGGGTTACAGAAGCTGTATGGCGTTACTAAAGCTGGCTGATAAGTATTCTGTTCCAAGGTTAGAGGCCGCTTGTAAAAAAGCACTTTCCTATACGCCTCATCCCAGCTTTAAAAGTGTCAAGACCATTCTTTCAACTGGTCAGGATAAAGTAACCGAGGAACAGACAGCAAAAACAAATGATGATTCTGCTAACTACGGCTTTACCCGCGGAGCAGACTACTATGGGAGGAAATAGATTATGACAAATGAAGCAACCATCAATAAACTACTTGAAATGCGTCTCACCACTATGGCTGATGCCTATCGTCGTCAGCTGCAGGAACACTCCCTGGACAACTTTTCATTCGAAGAGCGTCTAGGACTACTCGTCGATATAGAATATACAAGCCGTAAAAATAACCGTCTGAAAAGGCTGATACACAGTGCCGGCTTTGACCAGAGCTATGCTTGTATTGCTGATATCAATTACAGTGCCGGCAGAAAACTTGATAAGTCTCAGATTGAACGATTGGCATCCTGCCAATACATAGCAGAAAAACATAATATCATTATCATGGGAGCTTCCGGTGCAGGTAAATCTTATCTGGCCTGTGCTTTTGGTATTGAAGCATGTAAGCAGTATTATACGGTCAAGTATATCCGTCTCCCCGAACTACTTGCCGATCTAGCTGTAGCTAGAGGAGAAGGCATTTACAAAAGGGTAATTAACCAATACCGTAAAGTAAATCTGCTAATACTGGACGAATGGATGCTTGTATCTCTGACAGAAACCGAATCAAGAGATCTCCTTGAAATCATCCACGCCCGTCATAAAAGGGCTTCAACCATCTTCTGCTCCCAATTCTCACCCGCCGGATGGCATGGAAAGATAGGAGAAACAACCTTGGCGGATGCAATCCTTGATAGGATTGTGCATGATTCATATACCATCGAAATACATGGCAGCGAATCTGACCGCTCTATGAGGGAGGTATATGGAATACAAAATAAATAATAACCGGTAGTGTGGCTCAAGCATACCGGAACGGTGGCTCATTTATTCCGGACGGGTGGCTCACCACCCACCGGAATAGTGGCTCCGCCACACCGGTATACGCACTTTTAGCGTTGAATGGCATTCTATAGCATCACAGATCTCACTGTCGGCATGAAAAACATCATTGGCTATGACCTTTGAAACTTTAGGATGGAGCATAGATGGAGCAAGCTTTTCTTCTTCAAATACCTATGCATTGTACACCCCCATTACAAGCCAAGGCGTACTCCCTTACCCGTAAGAAGTACACCTGTTATTTTATAATCATATTGCTGTTGTTGTTCACAGCCTTATAACTCCTGAACAGCACCAATACCAAGAGAGCATCAAGTATCAAGATGCCTCCGTTTAAATAAAAGGGAACGGAATGCCCGAACGAATCATACAACCATCCACCCACCAAAGGGCCGATAACCGCACCGAGGCTGGCTGCAAATAAATATAAACCGTATGCAGAGCCGCGGATATCCTTTCCTGATATATCTGCAACCAATGCTTCCTGCGCCGGTGAAGCCATAACTATCCCTATTGATTCAAGAACCCAAAGAACAACAAGTGCCATGATACTATTAATATGTGTGATCCCCAGCGAAACCACTCCCGAACCGATCAACCCTATTGCCATAGGCAGTATCCTGCCGTATCTGTCACTTATTCCACCGAGTTTTGAAGGTAAATAAGCATATACAACAGCTGCCGGTATAAACGCAGTTGCCAATAATCCAATATCAGTAGTGAACCTATCCTGAAGATAGATCATCAGAAGAGGACTCAACATAGATGTTGAGATAGCGCTTATGAAGACAATTATCAATAATCTCATAAAGCTGCTACTTAGCTTATTATCCTTTGATTCTGCCGAGTCTTCATTCACTACTATTGTTTCAGGTATGCATTTATATGCTAAATAACCTGCTATAATTGATAAGACAGCATATCCCTTAAATAGAATGCTCCAACCACTCATAAGCGAGAGATTGCTTAATATAAAAAACCCTATAAAAGCACCGAATAATGCTCCCTTGCTGCTAGCACCATCAACCTGCCCTACAGCAGCCCCTCTGTTGCCATCCTCTGTGACATCAATAGCGATGGAGTAAGCTGAAATCCACATAAATGAAGCTCCAATAGCTTGAATAAACCTACTGATATACAAAAGTACTATATTTGTTGAATAAGAAAACAACAGCATTGAAACCCCATAGAAGAGAAATGCAGCAACAAAAAAAGCCTTCCTTCCATATCTGTCTATTCCCTTTCCTATTAGCGGCCTTAATATTAAAGCAACAACACTGAATATTGAAAACAACCCTCCAATTGTAAGTGCATTTCCACCGATACTTTTGCTGTAAATAGGCAGTATGAAAGACATGATTCCAAAAGCAAAAGACCCCAGCATAACTGACATTCTCAAATAATATCTAGTTTTTGATACGTTTTCCATGTTACCCCCCCAATTTCTTATTTATAACAAACTCTACAGGATATTGCAGGTTTGTTGCTATCTCAGAAATTATGAGGAATAACACACCCGCAAAACCTCTGCTATATTTTACCATAATTAGCGATTTATTTACATACCTATCGTTATTCCTTTATGCTTTTGTACAAGTAAAATAAAAAAAATCTTCATCTTCTGCAATACAGTTCATAAAATTATGGTTTTCTGCAAGTTTGTATAAATCGATGTCATTTGGAATTGCATCTCTGCTCAAATAATATCCAATATTCTTATGATGCAATTTTAACCCTTCGCGGGTTTTTGAATGGGCTATTGCAAAAGAACCGCCCTCTTTCAAATGTCTATATGCATTTAAAAATACGATACTTAAGTTCTCAAAATGAGGTATTTTGATTCCTTATTTTCATAATACTCCTCTTAATATCGCTGTTTTCTTCTTACATATGACTGCATTGACTTTGAAAAGCCCGACTTCTCAAAAAATAATGAGGTCGGAGAGACTCTTCTTTTGAAGTTATTTATCAAGGTTATGTTTTATTCTCGCCATAATGATCTCATCAGTATATCTGCCATTTCTAATGGCAGCCATTTTCTTTGTTCCCTCTTTTTCAAATCCATACTTTTCATATAGATGTATTGCATTTAGGTTGTCAGCAAAAACACCTAATTCAACCCTGACAAGCATTAACCAATTGTCTGCTATATCCAATACTGCTTCCGTTAAAGCAGAGCCTACACCTTTATTTTGAAAATCTTTATGTACCATAATTCCAAAAGCGGCAGAATGCCGTAAACGTGGGTTTGCAAACACAGCTAAACCTGCAGTACCTATTATTAATTCTTCGCCTGCAGCGCCTTTTGTAACAGCAACAAACTGGTGAGTATTTTCATCCATATTAGTAATATAATCCTCATTCCTTTTTACTCTTTCAGAGGGTATCCCCAGAATGTTCTCAAATACTCCCGGCATCCTTCTTAATTCATTGATTCCTTTCCCATCACCTATGTTGACTGGTCTTAGTGTGAACTCCATTTTTATTCTCCTTCCGATGTTCTTATCATTTTTCGATAAAGAATGTTTGCCATGTCTTATTCGTTAAATCTTTTTCTTGTATCAGAAGCTTTTATTCTGGTGCTGCTTTTAATTTCAATTATTTCATCAATTGTATTGGAAAAGTCCCTTATTCTCTTAATACTATTTTTGATTAAACTTTCTTCAGTAGGGTATCTCCCATAAAATTTCACTATTAAGACCACACTTTCCTCATAGTATACTATTCTACTGATACATAATATTAGATAAGTACATTATAAGAAAATTTGTTGATTAATTATTTCAATTTGGTATAATAATACTAAAGAGACCGCCACAAATGTGGTTGCCTCGCTATAAGCTAGTTAATTAATAACCATCCCTGCAGGGCATTGCAGGGTGGTTTACTTTTTTGCTAATTTTTCTTGTGATGAAAACTCAGCAAAGCTATAATCAACATGCCGAACATAAGCATAACACTCATGGCCTCATATATACTCATAGCCCCACCTCCTTAGTAAAAGGAGGCAAACCACACCTGCTACGGTCTCTATATGATTCTACCATAATATGGTATAAATGTACAATATAATGGACTCCAACTATCTAGTATTGGCCCCTGCTGAAATTATTAAGGCTTTAGAAAAGGTTGGCTTTCAAAAATCATCACAAAAAGGAAGCCATGCCAAATATAAAAACTCAGGAAATACTCAAAGAGTTGTAATTATTCCAATCGAAGCTATTTCGTCAATAATCTCATATGGAAGTATATGATTATATAGTAATATTCTCCATGTATTACCATACTCCTGCAATAATTGGGACTTTTGAATCATGCTGAAGAGGAAATAGATTTGACAGATTGATGATTGATATGCCATTTATACAAATACGGATAAAAAGAAAAAACATAAACCTCTTTGGTTTATGCTTTTTCTTCTGAGCCTTCTTCAGCTTTTTCTTCTGCTGCAGTATCAGCCATTGCATGCTTTCTTGAAAGGTTTATCCTTCCCTGCTTGTCGATTTCGGTTACTTTTACAAGTATCTCATCGCCAACGCTTACAACATCCTCAACCTTTTCAACTCTCTTGGTATCAAGCTTGGAGATGTGTACTAGGCCTTCCTTGCCTGGGAGTATTTCTACGAAAGCTCCGAAGGTCATAAGTCTTGTTACCTTGCCTAAGTATATTTCGCCTTCTTTTACTTCCTTTACCAAGCCTTCTATTATCTTTAATGCTTTGTCTCCGTCGGCCTGGTTGACAGCGGCTATGAATACCCTTCCGTCGTCTTCTATGTCTATTTTTACTCCTGTTTCTGCTATTATCTTATTGATTGTCTTTCCGCCGGGACCTATTATGTCTCTTATCTTATCTGGGTCAATCCTGGTGGTTATTATCTTTGGAGCATATTTGGACAGTTCTTTTCTCGGCTCGCTTATTACGCTGAGCATTCTGTCAAGTATAAACAGCCTTCCAACTCTTGCCTGCTCTAAAGCTCTTTCAAGTATTGGCCTGTCTATGCCGGCTATTTTGATGTCCATCTGTATTGCTGTTATACCTTTGCTTGTTCCGGCTACTTTGAAGTCCATGTCTCCAAGGAAGTCTTCCATACCCTGTATGTCAGTCAATATGGCTACATTGCCATTTTCTTTCATGAGTCCCATTGCAACTCCTGCTACAGGCGCCTTGATAGGTACGCCGGCATCCATAAGAGCCAGAGTGCTTCCGCAGACAGAGCCCTGCGAGGTTGAACCATTGGAGCTTACTACTTCGGAAACAAGTCTTATTGTGTATGGGAATTCCTCTTCTGATGGTATCATAGGCTCCAATGCTCTTTCAGCAAGAGCGCCGTGTCCTATTTCCCTTCTTCCGGGTCCTCTCATAAATCTTGTCTCACCAACACTGTATGGCGGGAAGTTGTAATGATGCATATACCTTTTTGTCTCTTCTTCAGTGAGACCGTCCAGTATCTGCACATCACCAAGGGCACCCAGTGTAGCTATTGTTAGTACCTGTGTCTGGCCTCTTGTAAAGAGTCCTGATCCATGTACTCTTGGAAGTATACCTACTTCACTGCTTATTGGCCTTATTTCATCAAGTTTTCTGTCGTCAGGCCTTACGCCTTCTTCTGTTATGAGCTTTCTTACCTGCTCTTTGAGTATGGTGTACAACACCTCATCGATCTCTTTCTCCTTCTCAGGAAAGATCTCAGCAAAATGCTCAAAGGTTTCTTCCTTTACTGCATCAATCTTTGACTGTCTCTCCAGCTTGTCGGGAGTTCTTATTGCATCAAGGGTCTTCTGAGTTGCGTATTCCCTTACTGCATTTTCGATTTCTTCTTCAGGCTTGAAAACTACATATTCCTTCTTTTCCTTGCCAACCTTTGCAACGATGTCTTCGATGAATGCAACTATCTTTTTGATATTATCATGAGCAAACATTATTGCTTCAAGCATTACATCCTCAGGAACTTCCTTTGCTCCTGCCTCAACCATCATTACTGCATCCTTGGTTCCTGAAACAACCAGGTGAAGATCGCTTTTTTCCCTCTCTTCATTGTTGGGGTTAAGAACAAACTTTCCGTCTATCCTTCCAACCAATACTGAGCCTGTGGGCCCTTTAAAAGGTATGGAGGAAATTGAAAGAGCTGCTGAAGAGCCAACCATTGCTGCTATCTCAGGTAAATTGTCCTGATCCACAGACAATACTGTAGCCACTACCTGTACGTCATTTCTGTAACCCTTGGGGAACAGTGGTCTTATAGGTCTGTCAATAAGTCTTGCAGAGAGTATCGCTTTTTCTGTCGGTCTGCCTTCTCTTTTTATAAAACCTCCCGGTATTTTGCCTACTGCATACAGTCTTTCTTCATAGTCAACACTTAAAGGGAAGAAATCAATTCCCTGTTTGGGTTGATCTGAAGCACAAGCTGTTACAAGTACAACTGTATCGCCATACCTTACTAAGACGGCTGCATCGGCCAACTGGGCTATCCTGCCTGTTTCTATACTAAGCTTTCGTCCGCCCAGTTCTAATTCAAATACATCCACGTTTTTGCCTCCTTTCGGTTCTGTATATGATTTTGAAACTAAAGTAAGATAATTTTACCAGTTCCAAAAGATTAACTTCTCTATGTATTTTATTATTTCCTTCTTACATCAAAAAAAACTTGCAAAAAGGGCGGGTTTGATCCCCGCCCTTCAACTACTACTTTCTTAATCCTAATTTTTCAATAATAGCACGGTATCTCTCGATGTCCTTATCCTTCAGATAATTCAAAAGACCTCTTCTCTGTCCAACCATTTTGAGAAGTCCTCTTCTTGAATGGTGGTCCTTTTTGTTTGACTGAAGATGCTCGTTAAGATTGTTGATTCTCTCTGTAAGTATGGCTATCTGTACTTCAGGAGATCCTGTATCGCCTTCTTTAGTCTGGTACTTTTGAATAACTTCATTCTTCTGCTCTTTTGTTATTGACATTAATTCCACCTCCTTAAATATCTCCAAAAGCTAAGCAAACCGTCGGTGAGTCGGTTGACCTGGCAATTGGTATCCATTGACACTGTTACTGATGTAACAGATATGATTGTAACATATATAATTCTCCATGTAAAGGATATTTATTCTAATAACCGCTACATAGCCAGCCTGTCTTCAATATCAGTCCTGATCTGCTTGACAAGCTCTTCCATTGAGTCAAACTTAAGCTCGTCCCTTTTGTGTCTATGGAAGAAAATTTCTATTTCCTCTCCATAAATGTTGTCGTTAAAATCTATAAGGTGCGTTTCCACACTAAGGCTTTCACCGCTGAAGGTTGGGTTGAAGCCTATATTGGTAATGCTTTTATATAGCTTTCCCCTTACTACTGTAGATGTATTATAGACTCCCTTTTGGGGAAGGGTTATATCCTTCTTCACGTCTATATTGGCGGTTTTTATACCCATTATTTCGCCGTTCTGTTTTCCGTATATGACTTCCCCATGTACAGAAAATTCTCTTCCAAGATAAGCAGCTACTTTTTCCACACTTCCACTTCTTATTATATGTCTTATTAGACTGCTGGAGACAGTATGCCCTTCTACTTCCACCGCATCCACTACATTTACCTTGAAGCTGTACTTTTCTCCCAGCTCCCTAAGAATATCGGCGTTGCCTTCTCCTTTAATGCCGAACCTATAGTTGTATCCTACAACAACGGATTTTGCTCTGAAGCG
>JAWLHF010000071.1:0-17325 GCA_041690515.1 Clostridiaceae bacterium
ATACTTCAATAGTAAACTATTTGGTATCTCCGCTCGACTTGCATGTGTTAGGCACGCCGCCAGCGTTCGTCCTGAGCCAGGATCAAACTCTTAAGTTAAATATTTTTGCGAAGCAACAAATATGTTGGGTGCAAAACGTATTTACAAAGTAAATATGTTCAGGCACCTTACCTTTCGCGCCTCACTAAATCACTTAATCATCTGCCCTAACTCAAAAGAATTCTGACTGTTCTCAGCGCAGATATCTCTACGCTTTAAACCTTCATTTGGTTATCAATTTACACTGTTTAGTTTTCAAGGATCAAGTCTTTGGAAGATCTTGCGATTCTTCTCATTTGTTGCCGCTGTTTGTTTCAGCGACGTTTATTATCTTATCACATCTAATCCCTGATGTCAACCAGGTTTTTTCTGGCAATTTCAGCTTTTCGCTAAAATTCTTAAGATAGTTTTTGTCTGTTTTGTTTTCCTGCTTTTCAACAGGAATTACATCTTATCATGTCTGCTTCACAGAGTCAACTGGAAACTTCTGTCCTTCAGTCAGCAAGACATCCATTATATCGTCTGTTCTCTGCGCCATCCGGCACAGGAATCTTATCTTAACACGTTTCCTGATTAGTGTCAATTGGTATTTCCTTCTTTACTAATATTCAGGAAATATTCATCTATTGGTCCATTCAATGAAGCTTAGCTTCATTGCTGACTGACAGATCATTGTCTGTCTGACATATGCTTTGTTGTTGTGTTTCCCTGTACTGTGACAGGAATCTTATCTTAACATGATTGAACAGCTAAGTCAATTAGTAAATACAGGTATACTATCAATATTAACTTCAGTATCATTCAGGTTATATATAATACTCTCACCATTATATATCATTAGGTTTATCAGCTTATTATCCTGACCAAACTGCTCAGATATCTTTTCGCATATTATATCCATATCCGCGTTGTTCATTTTATTTATGGATAAAAAGAAAATATCCCTTACTTCATTGTTGTTACCGATGATAACATTTCCGTTGTACCCTGCTAAGCCTTCACCATCATCATAATTCAGATTTCTTATTTCAATTGACTCGTATTTTTCTGGATCTGAAATAATTATTCTGTCTTTGTTCAAAAGAACCGCTTCTTTTAAAATTCCCATTATATGTTCTCCTTTTAATCCCACGTTTGGTTTTATTCTTTGTAATATATCAAATTTAATACAGTAAATTTACTAAAATTAAAAGAAAATCGATTTTAAATAAAACCGATTTTCTTATTATCTGTTTATACCTTATTATATGCTCTATTTACACCTATACTTTAAATCTATTTATCAAAGCATTAAGCTCCTCCACAACCTCTGACAATCCGCCGGCTATATGAGCCACTTCTTCTATAGCTGCCGTCTGCTCTTGTACAGATGCCGTAATTTCTTCTGTACTGGCGGCGCTTTCTTCAGAAATTGCAGCCTGTGATTCAACAATTTCAACGATCATGTGTATTCCATTTATTATGTTCTCAGTAGCCTCTGCAATTCTGCCAACCTGGTCAACAGCTTCCTGAGTCGCATTGTTTATTCTATTGAAAGCATCCTGTGTATGCTTTACAGCGGTCTGCTGCTCTTCTACTACGTTTATGGATTTGTCTGCCTGCTCTTTTGCCTGCTCCACGCTTGACTGTATCTGGATTATGATTTCTGATATCTGCTGTGCTGCCTTTGTAGAACCCTCTGCAAGTTTTCTCACCTCATCCGCAACCACGGCAAAACCTTTTCCTACTTCACCCGCTCTAGCGGCCTCAATGGCAGCATTTAAAGCCAGCATGTTTGTCTGATCAGCTATTAATGTTATAACGTTTATTATATCGCCGATTTCATTAGCTCGTTCAGACAGCTCATTAATTGAATCTCCAAGATTTTTTGAGCTTTCCACGTTTTCATGCATTTTTTCATTCTGATATCTGATTATTTCTACACCTTCCAGAACAGTCTCCTTAGTAAGCTCAGTGCTCTTTACCGTATCCTCCAGGCTGCGGGAAATTGCTTCTGCTTTCTCCAGCACGTCTTTTGCAGTCAGCGCTCCCCTTGTTGCTCCGTCAGCCTGTTCGTTTGCTCCATCTGCAAGCTCATTTATAGTAGTAGCTATCTCTGAAGCACCTTTACTTGACTGTTCTGCCGAGCTGCTCAGCTTATCCGCCGACTCTCTTAGACTATACGTCATTTCAAAACCTTTTTCAATAATTTCTCTAAGGTTTGCCACCATTATATTTATTCCCTGGCTGAGATTTTTCATCTCCTTGCTGGAATTTATATCAACTGATTTTGTCAGATCGCCTTCCCCTATACCCTTAAGTGCATTTATTATTTTTGTCATTTCATTTACTATGTTAACCTTCACAACAAGATATATTATGAGATTGCACAGTATAACTGCACCTATGGATATTGCCGCAATATTCACCAGCAGATCTTCCATGCCTGCTGTAAATTCTGCGACTGGAACTGTCGCACATATTATGTTTTCTCCTGCCTGCTTATATTTCATAAAATATTCCACGCCGTCCAGGATATATTTGAACTGACCTTCGCTGTTTTCAATAATTCTCATGCCCCAGTCAAACTCAGATGCTCTCCTTCCTACCATTGTTGTATTTTTATGTCCTATAATAGTATCTGCATCTTTGTTAACTACAATTATAAAACCGTCTTTACCAAGAGTCGCATCCTTGGATATACCGCTTATGTCCATCTTGTCAAGCTGATTCTGTAGTTTTTTCGGTGCAATACCTAATTGTATTATTCCCGGCTTGTCTTTCCTTGCTACTCCAATATATTGAAACAATACATTATCAGTCATTCTGACTGTCGGCTCCTGTACCAGTGTAAAATCTTTATCTGTTAAAGCTGACATAAAAGGGATGGTATTCTCACTTGTACTAAAATCCATACCGTAAAAGCTTGCCACAGTTCCCCATTTCAATATTCCATTCTCGTCGCTTATATGTATTTCATCCACTTCTAATGAGGCTGCCATATCAAACAATTCCCCGGTATTCTCCAATATATCGGGATCCTTCTCTATTACGCTTGCCAATATCTTGCCTTTGCCCACATATTCTTTTCCCAGGTCCTGCTTAAGTACGGCCAGCTCAGCACGTCTGTTAAATATGGTGTTTTCGATTTCTTCCAATTTGCTTTGAGCAAGCTGTGTCATATTGTTCTCAATTATTTTGATTTCAAAGTAGTAAGACATCCCCGACAGTAAAGAGATTGCTACAATTAACAATATAACAATCGGTACTGTAATCTTGTTTTGAAGTTTCATATGAATTCCTCCCTGTTTTACCCCTTTGACCCACCATTACGAAAACATTTAGCGTACAACCACCTAAGTAAATATATATTTTACATTATAACACTATATGCGAAATATTTCGACAAATATAAGTAAAACACATCTGAATTTATAAACACATCAAAAAAAACGTGCTTCCGCACGTTTTTAGGAACTCTCTCCGCATTTTCTCAACAATTCTTCCCACTTTCTGTCTACATCCTCTTGAATATTATCAATCAGATGTTTGTTCTTATCTGTGAACAAGTGTTTAAATCTTCCTTGGGGTTTGAGATATTCTATTACAGGCAGCTTCTTCTTCGGCTTATAGTTAAGCTTCCATACTCCATGATCCACTTCATACACCGGCCATATACATGTATCCATCGCTAATTTGCATATTTCCATGAGGTCAGGTGTATTGTATCTCCAACCCCTTGGACATGGGGCAAGCACATTTAAAAATGCAGGCCCTTCGGTATATATAGCTTTCTCTGACTTCTCATAAAGATCTTTAAAATTCGAGGTAAGTGTAGATTGTGCGACATATGGTATATTATGTGCAATCATAACTGCCGTCAAGTCTTTTTTAAACTGCTGCTTCCCTGGCAATACTGTCCCTTGAGGGCTCGTAGTAGTATCACTATACCTTGGAGTACTGGAGGACCTTTGTATACCGGTATTCATATAAGCTTCATTATCATAGCATACATATACCATGTCGTGTCCTCTTTCCATCGCTCCTGATAGTGATTGCAGGCCTATATCGTAGGTACCGCCGTCTCCGCCGAAGGCAATGAATTTGTAAGTATCACCTATTTTTCCTTTCCTCTTCATGGCAACATAGGCCGCTTCTGCACCGCTTACTGTTGCTCCAGCATTCTCAAAGGCACTGTGTATGAAAGAATCCTTCCATGCTGTATATGGATACAGGAATGTTGACACTTCCAGACATCCTGTAGCAGCACCAATAACTGCATGGTGCTCAGGATCCAGAGCTCTCAGTACTGTCCTTACCGTAGGTGGAGCACCGCAGCCTGCACACATTCTGTGTCCGCCGGTCAATCGCTCCGGTTTGTTCATTACCTGCTTAAGATTATATGCCATTATTAAGATTCACCTCCTATTCTCTTACTCCTACATATCTGTAAGTTTCTCCAACCTTACCGGTCTTCTGGATTTCCAGCAGGTCATTGTACACTTTTTCAACATCATCGGCTCTTACATCCCTGCCGCCCAGTCCATATATATAGTTTACTACCTTTATTCCTTCAGTTCTGCCATACAGGGCAGCTTTGACATCAGCCCCAAGAGGTCCTCCAACTCCCGACAAACCTTCCGCCTTATCCATTACCCCTATAGCTTTTATATTTTTCAAGGCATTAGCTATCTCTTCCGCCGGGAAAGGTCTGAAGACTCTGATCTTTAGGAGTCCTGCCTTTACTCCTTTTTGTCTAAGGTCGTCAACTATTGTTTTTGCAGTTCCTGCAGTTGAGTTTATTACTACGACAGCTATTTCTGCATCATTTAGTTTATACTCCTCAAAATACCCGTATTTTCTTCCGGATATCTTTTCAAACTCCTCTGCAATCTCCAATATCACCTTTTTTGCATTAATCATGCTCTGTGCCTGTTCTCGCTTGTGCTCAAAACAATGGGCAGGAAGATCGAGAGGTCCAACCGCAATCTGTTCCTCCGAATTCAGAAGATAGTGCTCCGCCTTGTATTCTCCGACAAAAGTCTTTATCTTTTCATCTTCCAGAAGCTCTATGTTCTCAACTGCATGGCTCGTGATAAATCCATCCTGGCACACCATTACCGGAAGCATAACATCCTTGTGTTCGCCTATTCTCACTGCCTGTATCAGATTATCATATGCTTCCTGGTTGGTTTCGCTGTAGAGCTGTATCCATCCTGAGTCCCTGGCCCCCATAGAATCACTGTGGTCATTATGAATGTTCAAGGGTCCTGAAAGTGCCCTGTTCACGCAGGTCATTGTTATTGGCAGTTTCATGGCTGACGCAATATACAAGATCTCCCACATCAGTGCCAAACCATTGGCTGAGGTTGCAGTCATCGTCCTCGCACCTGCTGCCTGTGCTCCAACACAGGCAGACATCGCACTATGCTCAGATTCAACTGCAACAAACTCAGTCTGTACTTGCCCATTTGATACAAATTGTGAGAAATACTGGGGTATCTCCGTTGATGGAGTAATAGGAAATGCAGCGACTACATCAGGGTTTATCTGTCTCATTGCCACTGCTACCGCTTCATTTCCGGATAATCTTTCCCGTATTGACATATACGCTATACCTCCTATTCTTTCTTGTCATCTTCTTTTATAAAATCTATCGCCTTGAAAGGGCATACCTTGACACATACTCCGCAGCCTTTGCAATGATCATAATCAAAGTCCAGCCTTTTGCTATCTTTTACAGGAATTGCAGTATCAGGACATGTCGGTGGGCATAGCATACATTGGGTACACTTTTCTTCAATCCACACAGGGCGCATGGATCTCCAGTCACCGGTCTTATAACCCTCTGCATTTCCCGATTCATATATGGTACCTCCTGGAGTGATTTCCTTCCAGGTTGTTTCCGGTGTCATTTTCTTCACTGCTTTGCTCATAGTCCCTGCACCTCCTGCATGGCACGTTCTATGGCCTTCATATTTCCCTCTATTACCTCTGGTTTTGTCTTAAACTTGTGTGCAAAGGATTCTTTCATATCGTTAATGAATTTGTCAGGCTCCATTATGTTGCCTACTACAACCACTGCACCCAGCATAGGGGTATTAGGAAAGTTCTTGCCTATGGTCTCCTCTGATATCTTTCTGGCATCTATGGTGCAGACCTTTCCTTTATAACCTTTGAGATATTTCTTTACTTCGTCCGGCGTCTTGTCAGTGTTGATAATAATAGCCCCTGTCTCCTTAAGTCCCGCAGTCACATCTATAGCTGAGACCAATGACTCATCTACCACTACTACATAATCCGGCTCATAAATGTTTGAATGGATGTTTATCCTTTCATCGCTTATCCTATTGTATGCTGTAATTGGAGCACCCATCCTCTCAGGGCCGTACTCGGGAAAACCCTGTATATATTTCCCTGTGTTAAATGCTGCATCAGCCAGAAGAAGTGCTGCTGTCTTCGCCCCTTGGCCGCCTCGGCCGTGCCAACGAATTTCTACCAGCTTACCCAAAATTTTTCCTCCCTTCAGGATTTTTATCGTATCCTGAGTATTTTGTGCTTATTTATATATTTTATGAGAAATAAAAAAAGATCCGATTGAATTTCTCAATCGGATCTTTATTGCTTCAGCTATTAAGCTTCTGCCATTTTCTTATAGTTCTCGTATTTTTCCTTTGCTTCCCTTTCTGCTTTAGCAAAGAGCTGCTCTGCCTCTTCAGGGAATGAACCCATCAATGATGTGTATCTTACCTGCTTCATAAGGAAGTCTCTGAAGCTTGTCTTTGGCTCCTTAGAGTCAAGTATGAACGGGTTCTTCCCTTCATTCTTCAGTTCAGGGTTGAATCTCCACAGGTGCCAGTATCCTGACTCAACTGCCTGAGCAGTATTTGCCTGGGTTCTGCCCATGCCTTCCTTAAGTCCGTGGTTGATACATGGAGCATAAGCGATTATGAGGGATGGTCCGTCATATCTTTCAGCTTCCTGTATAGCCTTCATGAACTGGTTCTTATCTGCTCCCATACCTACCTGGGCAACATATACATATCCATATGTGGCTGCTATCATACCAAGGTCTTTCTTCTTTACCTTCTTGCCGGAAGCTGCGAACTTTGCAACTGCACCGACAGGTGTTGACTTGGAGGACTGTCCTCCTGTATTGGAGTAAACTTCAGTATCAAATACCAGTACGTTTACGTTCTCTCCCGATGCAAGTACATGATCAAGTCCGCCGTAACCTATATCATATGCCCATCCGTCTCCTCCGAGTATCCAAACGGATTTCTTTATCAGATAATCCTTCTTTTCTGCAACCTCAGCTACGATTTCCTTGGCTCTTCCGCTCAAGGAGTTGACTTTGCTGAGAAGAGGAAGAATCATTTCTGTTGCTGCTTCGCTTGCTTCCGCATCGTCTTTTCCGTCTACCCATGCTTTGAAAGCATCCTTGTATTCCTGAGGAATATCAAGTGTATATGCTTCTGTCATTATGTCTGTGAGTCGTTCCCTGATCTGTCTTACAGCAACTGCCATACCAAATCCATACTCTGCATTGTCCTCAAAGAGTGAATTACCCCATGAAGGACCTTTTCCTTTGGCATCCTTGCAGTATGGAGTTGAGGGTGCTGAAGCTCCCCATATTGATGAGCATCCTGTTGCATTGGCAATCATCATTCTGTCACCAAAGAGCTGGGTTACTACTTTTATATATGGAGTTTCACCGCAGCCTGCACATGCGCCTGAGAACTGAAGATATGGCTGTGCGAACTGGCTGCCCTTAACTGTTGATTTTGATGTAAGGCTGTCTTTAACCGGTACAGTCATTGCAAAATCCCAGTTTGGAATCTCTTTTTCAGTCTGAGTTTCAAGAGGCTTCATAACAAGAGCCTTTTCCTTTGCCAGACATATGTCTGCGCAGTTTCCGCAGCCTGTGCAATCCAATGGGCTGACCTGCATCCTGTATGAAAGTCCTTCAAAGCCTTTTCCATTCATCTTTGTTGTTTCAAAACCTGTAGGAGCCTTCTTAGCTTCTGTTTCATCTACAAGCACTGGTCTTATAGCAGCATGTGGACATACAAAAGCACACTGATTACACTGTATGCACTTATCTTTCTGCCATTCAGGAACAAATACTGCTATACCTCTCTTCTCATATGCTGATGTTCCCATTGGGAAAGTACCATCTGCTGAATCCTTAAATGTACTTACAGGTAGTGTATCTCCTTCCTGTTTATTCATAGGAATAAGTACATTCTTTATAAAATCAGGAGCATCTATAGCTGCTGCCGCTTCTTCCTTCGCTGAACTCCAGCTTGCAGGAACATCAACCTTTACAAGGGCATCTGTGCCGGCATCAACAGCTTTGTAATTCATCTGTACTATCTTCTCGCCCTTCTTGCCGTATGAATGCTCTATTGCTTCCTTCAGGTACTTAACTGCATCTTCCAAAGGAATAACATTCGCAAGTTTGAAGAACGCGGACTGCATTATCATGTTGATTCTGTTTCCGAGTCCGATTTCAACTGCTATATCTGTAGCATTGATTATGTAGAAGTTGATCTTGTGGTCTGCCATATACTTCTTCATATTTGCAGGAAGATGAGCTTCTAGCTCTTCTGGACTCCACTTGCAATTCAGAACGAAGGTACCACCAGCTTTAAGGCCTTTGATAACATCATACTGGTTAACGTAGGCCTGATTGTGACAAGCAATAAAATCAGCTTCATCTATCAGGTATGGTGACTTGATTTCCTTCTTACCAAACCTAAGATGTGAAATTGTTACACCACCTGATTTCTTAGAGTCATAAGCAAAGTAACCCTGTGCATAAAGATCTGTCTTGTCGCCTATGATCTTTATTGCACTCTTATTAGCTCCGACTGTACCGTCTGAGCCCAGACCCCAGAATTTACACCTGATTGTTCCTTCAGGAGCTGTATTTATGTTTTCTTTAACTTCAAGGGACAGATTGGTAACATCATCAACTATACCAATTGTAAATCCGTCTCTCGGTTTGCTTGCTTTCAAATTGTCAAAGACAGCCTTGATCTGTGCAGGCGTTGTATCCTTGGAACCAAGTCCAAATCTTCCGCCTACTATCATTGGAGCATTTTCTTTGTTGTAGAACATTGAACGTACATCAAGGTATAGTGGCTCTCCAACTGCTCCGGGCTCTTTTGTCCTGTCAAGTACACTGATTCTCTTGACTGTCTTCGGAAGAACATCGAAGAAGTATTTTTCGGAGAACGGTCTGTAAAGATGTACCTTTACAACCCCTACCTTCTCGCCTTTTGCCATCAAATAATCTATAGTCTCTTCTATAACATCTGTTACAGAACCCATAGCAACTATTATATGTTCTGCATCAGGTGCACCGTAATAGTTGAAAGGCTTGTACTCTCTGCCTGTTATCTTGCTTATTTCCTTCATGTAGTCTGCGACTATGTCCGGAACTGCTTCATAATACTCATTGCAGGCTTCTCTAGCCTGGAAGTATATATCAGGGTTCTGTGCAGTACCTCTTGTAACAGGATGCTCTGGGTTTAATGCCCTATTCCTGAACGCATTTAATGCTTCCTTGTCAAGAAGCTTCTCAAGGTCTGCATAGTCCATAACTTCTACCTTCTGAACCTCACTGGAAGTTCTGAAGCCATCAAAGAAGTGTACGAAGGGCACTCTTGATTTGATTGCTGCCAAGTGAGCAATACCACCGATATCCATTATCTCCTGAACTGATCCTGTTGCCAGCATTGCAAAGCCTGTCTGCCTTGTAGCCATTACGTCCTGATGATCTCCGAATATTGAAAGTGCATGGCTTGCCAATGCACGGGCAGATACATGGAACACACCCGGAAGCAGTTCCCCTGCGATCTTATACATATTCGGTATCATAAGAAGCAAACCCTGTGATGCTGTGAAAGTTGTAGTCAATGCACCTGCTGCCAGTGAACCGTGAACTGCTCCTGCTGCTCCCCCTTCTGACTGCAGCTCAACAACTTTTACCTGCTGACCGAAAATGTTCTTCATTCCATGTGCAGACCATTCATCAACATTCTCAGCCATTGTGGACGATGGAGTTATCGGGTAGATTGCCGCTACATCAGTGAACGCATACGCGACGTGTGAGGCAGCTGCATTTCCATCCATCGTTTTCATTTTTTTAGCCATAGCTAGACCCCCTATATTATTAATTGAATTATGGGTATATTTTTACAAACTACCATCTTTAGTATAGTAAACATTATTAGCATTGTCAAACTAAAAGACTTACCATTCTCAAAAAAGAATAACTACTTCCATCCATTGGGAGACATGGTCGGAAGCAGTTAGTTATTTATTAGACAATGTTATAATTATAAGGCCTGATTTGATTTTATGCATAAAATTAAAAGGTAAATTGTCATAGAATATACTGAAGGAATATCAGCAGTATGATTCCAGGTATCCCCAAAAAACCTGCAATCAATGCAGTTATTGGGTTTATACCTATTGTAAGCCCAATAAACCCGCCGAAAATATTAATCACGAAAAGTGCCACAGCTCCCACAATCCCATTTATCACAAGCTTTACTATTATTTTTATAGGAAGAACCAGCAATACTCCTATGATATAGACCGCACCTATGGCAAGAAAAATCGCCAATATTGAAAACACATCTATCTGAGGCAATATGAACCCCCCTTTGGTATAAATATTGTTATGTTTATTTATATTACTGATTTTTTGTTTTATTACAGCTTTTGTACAAAGTCTTGTGTCCATCAGATGTTTACCCGCAGCCCCCTGTCTTTTGCCTGCTTTATCAGGTAGGTATAATGTGATTTTGCAGCCTCCATCTTATATATGGCATGATCCACAAGCTCAGGTGCAGTCACACTGTCAAAATAGTTCTGAGCATCAAGCAATTCCTGTTTTGCTTTGAATATAGTATTCAGAAACTCCTGATTCTCATCCTTATGCCCTGTATTCTGCATGCTATTCAGTACAAAACCTATCATATCACTTAGCTGTTTCTGCTTTTTTTCCTTCTTATCAGCCAGATTTGTAGACATAAAAACACCTCCGTTATTATTACTAATTTATCCATAAATTAGTAATAATATACTGAGGTGCAGTATGCTTTTAACACATTTGTATTCGTAAAAAGCTGTATCAAATTAGGTTCAAAACAAATCTAGGATTTCTATATTTTATCGAAGCCATTTTCCAGATCTTCAATTATGTCTTCAACATCCTCAATTCCCACAGAAAGTCTGACCAGGCCGTCCGTGATACCAGCCTTTTCCCTTTCCTCTCTCGGCACTGCAGCGTGTGTCATCGATGCCGGATGTTGAATCAGCGAATCTACAGTTCCCAAGCTGACTGCCAAAGATATGATTCCCAAATTGTTTAATAGGGTCTCACCGGCTTTAAATCCATCTTTAAGCTCAAATGCTATCATACCTCCAAAGCCAGTCATCTGCTTTTGGGCAAGCTCATACTGAGAGAAGGATTTCAGGCCGGGATAGTAAACTTTTTCGACCTTTGGATGTTCTTCCAGATACCTTGCAACTTTCATTGCATTTTCACAGTGCCTATCCATCCTTATCCCCAAAGTCTTCAACCCTCTCGTCAACAACCATGAATCAAAAGGCGATCCGGTTGCTCCTAAATTCAAAAGGAAAGGATTTTTAACAGCATCTATGTATTGCTGTTTCCCTACGATTACTCCGCCCACTATATCGCCATGACCGTTCAGATACTTGGTGGAACTGTAAACCACGATATCCGCTCCTAAATCCACAGGTTTTTGCAGATAAGGTGTCATAAAAGTATTGTCTACTACAACCAGTGCCATGTGCTTATGAGCTATCCTAGAAACCCTTTCAATGTCAATCAACTCAAGGGTTGGATTGGCAGGCGTTTCAATATAAACTAATTTAGTATTTTCTTTAAATGCTTTTTCAAACTCAGCTTCATCGTTTACATCCACAAACGTTCCCTTTATCCCGTATACATCAAGGACTTTATTTATTAATGTAACAGTTCCTCCATAAAGGCATTTTGATGCCAGAAAGTGATCTCCGGACTTCAGTAATCCTAAAAAAACAGTTGATATTGCTGACATGCCTGTGCTAGTTACCAAACCTGCGTCAGTATTATCAAGGGCAGCTATCCTTCTTGCTGCTCCATCGGTATTTGGGTTTCCCAGTCTGGTATATCTGTATCCGGAATCTACTCCGGCGAATCTGTCACCCCCTTGGGCACAATCATCAAATACGAATGTAGAGGTTTGATATATTGGCGTGACATGTGATCCAAAATGCTTATCATGGATCTCTCCTGAGTGAATTACTTTTGTATCGAATTTCATGTTTACCTCCTTTATGACCCATTATAGACTGCTTACTGCATCCGCTAATCTATCCAGGCCTTCTTTAAGCATGGATCTTGAACAAGCTATGTTCATCCTCATAAAGCCTTTTCCTGTATCTCCAAACCAATAACCTGAATCAAGTGCAATTCCTGCCTTCTTAAAAAACAAAATATCCAGTTCTTCGGTTCCCAGGCCAAGCCCTCTGCAGTCAAGCCACACTAAATAAGTGGCTTCCATTTTAATGGGAATAATACCTTTAATATTATTTATGATATAGTCATAAGCAAAATTCATGTTGTCCTCAAGAAATTCTACCAGACTATCCACGTAGTCAGCTCCCTTTTCATATACAGTTTGGGTTACCTCCTGGCTGAAAACGTTTGATCTGTTTAGATCCAGCAGTCCGAGCTCATCTTTGTACACCTTCATCTTTTTCGAGTCACGTATTACACAAAAGGCAGAATGCAGCCCTGCAATATTGAAGGTCTTGCTTGGCGCAGTGCATATTATAACATTATCCTTAAATTTCTCATCCACATTTAACATAGGTATATGCTTATATCCTTTATATACTAAATCAAAGTGGATTTCATCGGATACCAGGAGCACGCCATTTTCATAGCAGATTTCTCCCAGCTTCATAAGCTCATCAATATTCCAGACCCTGCCCACGGGATTGTGGGGATTACATAGAATCATCATTGTGCACTCACGGTCCTTCGCCCGTTCTTCCAGATCTTTAAAATCCATCACATATCTTCCCTTCTCGAGCTTCAAAGCATTATCGCTTACTATTCGGCCATTTCCTTCCACTATCTTTCTGAAGGGATAATAAACGGGGCTTTGTATAATTATCTTCTCACCGGGTTTGCTGAATTTTCTAATCATTATATTGAGAAGGAATACTACACCGGGCCCATATTCTATGTCTTCACTTCTCACATCCAATCGATGCCTTGTTCTCAACCACTTTACTACCGAATCATAAAACTCCGGCATTCTTTTGGAGTATCCAAAAATTCCATGTTTAGCCCTATTGATTATGCTTTCGATTATAAAATCAGGACACTTTATATCCATGTCCGCCACCCAGAAGGGAAGCATATCATTGCTCCCAAAGTTCAAATCCATCTCTTCATACTTCACAGATTTTGTGCTTTTCCTGTCAACTGCTACGTCTAAATTATACATTTTTACCCTCCAAAACTATTAGTTTCTTGAAGTTCAAAGGACTTCTCCATCCAATCCTTACCTTCGATTCTCCTTGTAACCATCATGGATACCACGGCGTCTCCCGTGGCATTGATCATTGTCGCTATAGGATCCGTCAATAGGCCAATTGTAAGTATAATGGGAAAAACTTCAGGATTAAAACCATAGAATCCTATGATTATCAATTCTCCCATCATACCTCCTCCGGGAATACCGCTCATGACTACTCCGCTCATAACAGCTATGACTGTTGCAGTGATCCATACTCCCAATCCGATGAACTCTATATTAAACAAACCGAAGAGGAATGCTATTTTCATAAGAGTGGTGAGCACTGTTCCATCCATATGAATGGTTGCACCCAGCGGTAATACAATATTGCTTATATCACTGGGTACCCCCATTCTTTTGGTTCCTGCCAGATTGGTCGGAAGTGTGGCAATTGAGCTCTGTGTTGCCAAAGAAGTTACAACAGCCGGAAGAATATTCTTGTAAAATACTTTTATTCCCTTTGTTCCGCCGGCATAATACGCATATAGAGTAAAACATATTAAGAAATAAGCTATACATATAGGGAAGAACATCACGACAGCCCTAGTATATGCTCCAAGCAGTTGTGAGCCGTAGTCTCCTATCAGCGCGGCAAAATATGCGCCCAAGCCTATCGGAGCATATAGCATGATCAAATTGATCATCTTCATAAGAGCTTCGGAACAAATTGCTAGAATATCACTTACGGGATTATGTTCAAGTTTTCTTGCTGCAGTCACTGAGTTCACACAGTATCCAAAGGTTACTGCAAAGATAATCAAAGGCAGCATAGCCCCTTTTGACAAAATCAGATTAAAATCACCCACCGTAACAGCTTTTACTACCTGTTCCAAAAAGTTCAGCTTCTCCGGACTTTCATATGCTCCAAACTCAATGTTCACCCCTTCAGCCGGCGGAATTATTGTTACAATAATTATTATTATAATAGAAGCTATGATTCCTGTAATTACGAAAACAGCCAGTGTATTACCGAGGATCTTGCCGAGTCTTCTCATGTTGGTCATACTTGTCACCGAGCTAGCCAGACTAAAGAACACCAATGGTACGACAGCCGTAAACATAAGATTCAGGAATATCTGCCCCAGTGGTCTCAATACCGTTGCTTTCTCACCATAAATAAATCCGATGATCGAACCCACAATAATGCCTGCTATTAACAGCATCATGGATCTGTAAGTCTGAAATACGGAACCTTTTTTTATTTTTTCCAAGACAACAACCTCCCTGCATAATTATGATAATAATCCTATTCAGTATGATCTCCGGCTTGGATATGAATTTCCGGAATCTTTTCAATTACAAACCTCGCCCTCCTTCGCAAATAAACCTACGCAATTTACATGCCAAAAAGCTCGTATGTTGTGAATACAATACTCTATCCTGTTATCAGCAGAAGCAGGAAACCGGTACAATAAAAAATAGGGGTTAACGGGCGATTTGCATCCCATTAACCCCTGTTGCCTATTGTTAATTTATAACCCTTCGAATAGTTCAATCCCCTTTCGGGTTATTGTGCTTCCGCCCCTTCCCTGTCCCAGCTCTATATATCCAAGTCCTTTCAACTGGTGCAGTATTGCCCTAGCATCATATTCGCTCAGATACAGATTATTCTCAAAGGCTATATTTGATATACTTCTCCTTCCGAGTTTTACTCTGTTTCTAAATGCTTCATAAAACAATTCCAACACAAAGGCTTGCCTTTCATCTAATCCTTTGACAGCTGTCCTATTTTTTCGGGTTTCAGAATGTGCCTTCATATAATAAGGTAGATGACTAAGTTCAATCACTTTACTCCCAATATTGTCAAGATACTCCATACAGTTGATTAACTCTCTCACATTACCGTTCCAGCTGTATTTTTCAAAGAAGCCCATCACTTCATTTGATATTTTGAAATTATAATTATTCTGCATTTTCAATGTCTCAATAAGTACTTCAATATCTTCAGTCCTATCCCTCAAAGGCGGAACATTAATCGGCAGGACATTAAGCCTGTAATATAGATCCTTTCTGAAAAGCCCTTTTTCCACCTGTTCATACAAATTCTTATTAGTTGCTGCGATTATTCTTACATTTATCTTGATAATCTTGTCTCCTCCGACCCTCATTACTTCCTTTTCCTGAAGAACTCTGAGAAACCTTGTTTGAAGCTCCATCGGTATCTCCCCAATCTCATCAAGGAACAAAGTGCCATTATTGGCCAATTCAAATATGCCCATCTTTCCGCTCTTTGATGCCCCTGTAAACGCTCCGCTTTCATATCCGAACAGTTCACTTTCCAGTAGGTGAGGAGAAATTGCCGCGCAATTGATTGCTACGAAATGCCGGCCTTTCAAGGGCGATATATTATGAATAGCTTGAGCTGCCAGCTCCTTTCCTGTTCCGCTTTCCCCAGTTATTAACACCGGAGACATTGAATTTGCCATTCTGACAATCAGCTTTTTGACCATTTCAATCTCTTTACTTTTTCCTATAATATCATCCACTGTGTATTTAGCCACATGACCCTTTTTAGCAAGTTGGAGACGCAGCTGGTTCTGCGTGTTTTCCTTGGACTCAAAACTCTCAATTATGGCAAAAGCGCCATTATCCATGTCAGCATTTTTATCCCTGCTCAGACTGGTTATAGGGAATATAGACAAGGTAATAAGCTTTTCATTGATTTCTATCAGTTTGTTCATTATAGGTTTTCCAGAGGAAAAGACCTTCTTGAATTCAATCTGCGGGAGAACTTCTGCTGCATTCAAGCCTACAAACGAACAACTGCCGCCGATAACTTTTGCGGCAATCCCGTTGCAGCTCTCAATAATACAATCCTTATTAACTCCGATTACGCCCTTTTCCATGAGGGACAGCAAGGTATTGAACTGACTTCGCAATATGCTCGACTTGCTTATCAGGAACTCTACTCCTTTATTATAAGAAACCAGCGTGTCGAAATAGTCAGCAACCCTCTTCTCCGAGAGGATTTCTTCCAGATGAAGGCCCACAGCAATTTCTACTATTGTATCCTTATCAATCAGCCTATGCCCTAAATCCAGTACATTCTTCACATTTTCAGGAACATGTTTTGACTCCCCGGTTGTTATTGCTGTATCCAAATCAGGTATTTTATTCATATTAGGATATACGGGCATCAATTCCAAATTGTCAAATCCCAGTTGATACAGCAGTGCAATTGTCTCAATGCACATTTCAAAGCTTAAATTAACCAACATAGTAGTATTTTTTATATCACATTTTTTTAAAACCTCGTACGCCTTTTTAGAAAGCGTCAATTTTGATATTATTATCTCAATATTTTTGTCAATAAGCTTATTCAGCACCTCATATTGTGAATAAGTGCTTATCAGTATTGCATCCAAGTTCTTAAAATTTCTGGCATTTCCGGACTCAAAAGAATATGTCAGAATTTTTACCTTGTCATTAAAAATATTATTGAGCTGCCGCTTGTATTCCAATCCGACATCCTTACTGGATGTAACAATACCAAGCTTCTTAGCCATATTGACACCTCCATTCATAGGTATACCATATCATGGAAATCTTCCTGGGATGATTATAACATAAATGCATAGTCTACGATTTCATCAACATAAAAATCATGGTGCTCCGGAATCCACTTCCTTCAACCATGATTCTATGCTGTCTATATCTCTCTTCTGCCTTCAAGAGCTTTCATCAATGTAACTTC
>JAWLHF010000072.1:0-17275 GCA_041690515.1 Clostridiaceae bacterium
GGGAAGCATGTGGTAACTGCAAATAAACTTGTGCTGGCTAAGTGGGGGGAGGAGCTTTTCAGTGCCGCTGCAGAGGAGAAGGTGCAGTTGTACTATGAAGCTAGCGTAGGAGGAGGGATTCCTGTCATACGTGGTATAAATGAAAGCCTTACTGCAGATAGGATTGAGCAGATTATAGGTATAATAAACGGTACAACAAATTATATATTGACTAAGATGACTTTGGAGAAAGCCAGCTTTGAAACAGCACTGAAGGAAGCTCAGGAAAAGGGCTATGCCGAGGCAGATCCTACTTCTGATATAGAAGGCTACGATGCTGCATACAAGCTTTCTATCATGTCCCGGCAGGCCTTCGGAGTAAGAATAGATCCGGACAGTATCTACAGAGAGGGAATAAGCAAAATCAGCACAAGGGATATTGATTATGCGGCAAAATTCGGTTATACATTAAAGCTCCTGGCTATAGCAGAAGAAGATGACAATAGTTTGGAATTGAGGGTACATCCTGCAATGGTGCCGGTCAGCCATCCTATAGCCAGTGTCAACGACTCTTTCAACGCTGTTATTATTAGAGGTAAGGCAGTAGGAGAGCTGATGCTTTATGGAAGAGGAGCAGGTGATTTGCCTACAGGCAGTGCGGTTATCGGGGATTTGATATCCATTATGAGAAGTAACATATGCACAGGTACATCAAACAAATATGGATCCACACTACACCCCAAGCGTTTGAAGGAAGCCGGGGAGAACAGAACAGGGTTTTATATCAGGTTAAATGTCAGAGATGTAGCAGGTACTCTGGGCAGTATATCAACCATATTCGGTAAACACAACATCAGCATTTTGTCTGTTACTCAGGATGTTGGAGAAGATAATAATGCATCGTTGGTTTTCTTCACTCATAAAGCAATGGAAAAAAATATGAAGGCTTCTCTGGAGAATATTAAAAAGCTTGGAAATGTCAACAGGGTAGAGAGCATTTTGAGAGTAGAGGATTTTAATTAAGCTATCAGGAATTCCTCCTGTTCAGATAATCATCCCTCAGGATTCCCATAGCGATTATATCATGGTATCTGCCGTCCCTGAAGATTTCCTGTCTCAGCACGCCTTCCCTTACAAAGCCGCACCTTTCATAGCTTTTTATTGCAGGCTCATTGAAGGAGTATACATTGAGCCTCACCTTATTAATGTTTATCTGGTTGAAGGCAAAGGACAGCAGTATTCTCATGGCTTCAGTCCCGCAGCCTTTACCTCTGTAGGATTTGTTGCCTATAAATATCGCAACGCTTGCCACGCTGTTTTTCCAATCAATTTTATTTATACCGCAGTCACCAATATATAGACATTCTTCTATAGCTTCAATGGCAAATCTATAGGAGTCCTTAAATGCTGAGATGGACTCAAACCACTTAAGCTCTTCATTAAGAGTAACAGGATAAGGGATGGCGGATTCAAGATACCGTAATACCTCAGGGTTGTTGATATAGACGATTTTCTGAGGTATATCCTCTTTTCTGTACTCTCTCAGCCTTACAAGTTTTCCTTCGAACATTGTTTATTCTCCTTTCCACAGGTTACTAGCATACCATGAAATGATAACAAAGCTATACTGCCCTAAAATTAGAATAAATATTAACAAACTGGAACATATTCCTCGTTAATGGAATATTATAGTAATGGTATGGTATTTTCAAATAATTATGGAGAGGGGGATTATATGTTATCAGACAAGGAATACATCAGACATTCGATAGAAACCAACCTGTTTTTCATAAGGATTGTCAAGGAGCATGCAATTTTTGCAGCTGCCTCGCTGCCTCCAAAGAATAGGGCAGTAACAAACAATCTGATTACAATCAAGAACAGTTTTGAAAGACTGCTGGGTGAAGCTATTGAACTGGCAGACAGAGTGGTAAGTCATGAAGTATTGGCATCTGACGAACTGGTGACAGATTATACACTGGAAGCGGAAATGAAGACACAGTCCCTGACCGGTATTCATATAAACACTGATCTTACAAGAAGGGAACTGGAGTTAAGGGCGGGAAATAAAGGAAGAAACGACTGCGAGTTTGTTGATGATGTAACAGCCCTTAATAGGAAAGCGCTGAAAATGACCAAAGCAGCGGCTGACTTTAAGAAAAGACTTCTTAATAGCATTCTGGAGTGCAAGACATTCAGTTATATCTACCCGTCAATGCTGCACCATATAATAGAAGAAAGTGAATACTATATCATGCTTCTGGAGAAGCTTGAGAGAAGAGATGGAATAGACAGTATTAAAGAGATAATAGAAGCGGAGATCAATTGGAATCACATTATGGGTGAGCACAGTGAGTACATCAGGGGATATCTGGATCCGGAAGAGGAAGAGCTGTTTAATACGGCAAATGCTTTCTCCAAGGAATTTGAAAGACTACTGGAAAAGACCGAACAAACGGCTGATAACCGTGAATTACTCCCCAAGGTCACAAGAGAGAGCATTAAAGATGTGACCAGTCTGAGAAACTTCAAAAAGCAAGGGACTCAGGGAATACTGAACTGTGAGATCAAGTCAGTGATACCTCCCCTGCTGGCAGATCATGTACTGAGGGAAGCCAATCATTACCTGAGGCTGCTCAGGATGTTTGAAAAAATGATATAAATAATCTGTTGCATAATTGTATAAAAATGCGACATAGTCGCATTTTCGGTTGCGAGATGCAGGCACTGGGTCCTGTCTCAGTGGTCCTGTTGCGAGTTTCGAGTGTTCAAGCAAGGCTTCGAAGGACTTTTTACTCCACCTGCAACCATGATGTGTCATTAACGGGAGGTTATGTAAACCGTCCCCTACATTGATTTGGTTGCAATATGCATATGCGGGCGGCCGATGACCGCCCCTACGGATTGCCATTATTATGTTGTAGGGACGCGCATTGCGCGTCCGCTAATGTCGCATTATAATTACTTGAGTCTCTGTGTCATCCTGAGTGAAGCGAAGGATCTAGACCCTAAAGGAATGCATGAAGATTTTTCATGGGATGAGCAAGTAAGTTAAGATTCTTCACTGAGTTCACAGTGACATCGTAACTGAGATAATAGTAAGCTTCCGTGGAATCGCAAAGCGATTCCGTGTAACATCCGTGTGTTCAGTGTTATCCGTTCCAATACCCGTAAGGAATTCCCAAACATACCTCGCAACCCCGCAACCTCAGACCTCGCAACCATGATGCGTCTATGACGCATCACTCTATTATAATTTTATATGCTTACCGATTCTCATGGCTATAAACGATGCTGCCACTATTTTGACAATATCTCCGGGCAGAAAGGGGACAGCTCCGAATATTACCGCTTGTGAAATGGTGATACCTGTAACGTATTTCAGCCATAATACTCCGAATACATATACAACAAGGATTCCGCCGATGGCATTGGCTGCAAGCAGTCTTGCAAAACCTGCCTTCTTGCCCTTGAGGATTGAAATGACAGCAGCTCCGAAAAGGAAGCCTATAAGGTAGCCGCCGGTCTTTCCTACTATTATCCCCAATCCTGCAGTACCTCCGGAGAATACAGGAAGCCCTGCAGCACCCATCAGAAGAAAGACAAGGATGCTGAAAACGGCATGGACTGTGGGCAATAAGCTCCCTGCCAGCATGACTGCCAGTGTCTGTGCAGTTACAGGCACTGTGGAGAAGGGAAGGGGTATGAAAATATACCCTGAAACGGCGATAAGCGTGGAGAACAATGATATGTAGCTTAGATCCCTTATTGATAATTTCTTTTGCATGGTTACCCCCTATATATGTTTATATCAGTTTTTACACAACCTATTATATATTTGCGGAAGTGTATTGTCAACCACAAATGAAAACTAGGTTAACAATAATGCTAACCTAGCTGCAGCTGTTGTAATGCTCTTATGAGAGGTTAGATAATATGGACACAAACGAGGTTGCATATTGGAAGGGACCGGCGGGAAGCATTGAGGTACTAAAAAAGAGACCTGTGAAATTCACAGGTCTCTTAAAATCTCTAATTTCTTGTATTATACAACACCCTGAGCCTTCATAGCTTCTGCAACCTTCAGGAAGCCTGCGATATTGGCGCCGGCAACCAGGTTGTATCCGAAGCCGTACTCTTCAGCAGCTTTCATTGCGTTGTTGTGGATGTTGATCATTATCTGATGGAGCTTCTGGTCAACTTCTTCTGCTGTCCATGAAAGTCTCATGCTGTTCTGTGACATTTCAAGAGCTGAAGTAGCAACTCCGCCTGCGTTGGCAGCCTTTGCAGGGCCAACTACAACTTTGTTCTCAAGGAAGTATTCTACTGCTTCATTAGTACATGGCATGTTGGCAGCTTCGCAAACGTACTTAACGCCATTAGCTACGATCTGTTTTGCATGATCTAAATGTATATCATTCTGAGTAGCAGCAGGTATTATGATATCAGCTTTGACATTCCATGGCTTTTCACCCGGGAAGAATTTGCAGCCGTATTTGTCTGCATAGTCCTGAACTCTGTCTCTTCCGGAATTACGCATTTCTACCATGTAATCTATCTTTTCGCCTACAACTCCGTCAGGATCATATACATATCCGTCAGGGCCTGAGAGTGTTACAACCTTTCCGCCTAATTCGGAAACCTTCTGGCATATACCCCATGCAACGTTACCAAAACCGGAAATAGCAACGGTCTTGCCTTCTATAGAAGTACCTTCATGCTTCAACATTTCATTACAGAAATAAGTAACTCCGAAACCTGTAGCTTCAGGTCTTATCAAGCTTCCGCCGTATGGGAGGCCTTTTCCTGTAAGAACGCCGTTTTCGAATGCGCCTTTTATTCTTCTGTACTGGCCGTACAGGTATCCGATTTCTCTTCCGCCAACACCTATGTCTCCTGCAGGAACGTCAACGTCTGGGCCTATGTATCTGTAAAGCTCAGTCATAAAGCTCTGGCAGAATCTCATTATTTCTGCATCTGACTTTCCTCTTGGGTCGAAGTCTGAACCTCCCTTACCTCCGCCTATTGGCAGGCCTGTAAGAGAGTTTTTGAATGTCTGTTCAAAACCAAGGAATTTGATGATTCCGATATAAACTGAAGGATGGAATCTCAAACCGCCCTTGTAAGGACCAATAGCTCCGTTGAACTGTACTCTAAAGCCTCTGTTAACCTGTACCTTACCGTTGTCATCTACCCACGGCACTCTGAAAACAAACTGTCTTTCAGGTTCAACCAAATTTTCCATTATTCCCTGTTCGATAAAATCTGGGCGTTTTTCAAGAACAGGTACCAAGGAATCGAGAACTTCCTTTACTGTCTGATGAAACTCAGGCTCTCCAGGATTTCTCTTTACGACTCTTTCGTAAAGCTCTTCGCAGTATTGTTTTGCGTTCATAGGTATCTCCCTCCAAATATTATTTTTTGTTTGTGCATACCCGTTAAACTTTTGAGTTTATAAACTCGTTATATAATATGTAGGTTTGTTTTGCGCCCATATATATTATATAACAAGTAGAAAAATTGAGAAGAGCTTTTTAAGAAAATTTCTCAATTTAATTCAAATATTACCCAAAAGCCTTTTTGTATATGCGGTATAATTGAATGATTATATAAAGAAAAAAGTATCCTGCGAAATATATTGTATAGCACATAAATTTATTTCGCTATATGATATCTTTCTATATAAAAATTAAAATTCCTCTGTGTTTTTAATAAGAATTTAAAATTTTGATATATTTTTAACAAAATATGTGTTTATCCAATATAAAATAATGATTATAATATACGCAAAAGTCCAGTAATAAATTCAATAGGAAAAATATTTGCCGGAGAAGAATATATCAGTAATTCCACAGGGCTGGGAAGGGATTATTGAGCTGGTATTTCAACATAATAAGAGTAGTCATAATATGTTTAGGCTTAATTGTTTTTTGCAGGTGTTGTATAATTTATATATCGTATAATACAACAGCATATGTATAAAGGAGAAGCAGTGATGGGGAACAGGCAGAGAATAGACAAGGTGCTGTCAAATATGGGATATGGCACCAGAAAAGAAGTGAAAGAACTGATAAAGGGCGGCATGGTCGAAGTTGACGAAAAAGTTGTGAAGGACTCCGGACAGCAAGTGGAGTTGGATATACAGGTAATAAAGGTGGGGGGTGTAAAACTCCGATACAGAGCTTTTATTTATATATTGATGAATAAACCTCAGGGAGTAATATCAGCAACTGAAGACAGAAGGGAGAAGACGGTTGTTGATCTTCTGCCTGACGAATTCAGAGCTTTTGATCCCTTTCCCGTAGGCAGGCTGGACAAAGACACTGAAGGACTGCTGCTGCTGACTAATGACGGGCAGCTTTCCCACAGGCTGCTGTCCCCCAAGAAGCATGTGCCGAAGACATATCTGGCGACGGTAAAGGGAGAAGTGGGGGAAGCCGATGTGGATGCTTTCAGCAAAGGTGTCATCTTAGAGGATGGGTACAAGACTATGGCTTCACAGCTTGTGGTGCTGGAAAGAGGAAGCATTTCGCAGGTCAGGATCACAATATATGAAGGAAAGTTCCATCAGGTGAAGAGGATGTTCCAGGCAGTGGGCAAAGAAGTGATATTTCTGAAGCGGGTTTCCATGGGAGGGCTCAAGCTGGATGAAACCCTAGAACCGGGAGACTGTAGAGAGCTTAATGAAGAAGAGAGAAGAATAATAGGTATTGATTGATTTAAACTTTTTGTTGCATGTTTATCAACAAATTGATAATATTATTAATTAGATAGATATCGAATGGGGGGGTGCTGTCAATGCCGATGGAGATATATGGAGAGTCCAATGAGCCAAACATCAAAGTTTTTAACTCTCCTGTCATTGAGTTGATTTGTGCAGTTCATCTGCTTACCGATGCCGCTCATCATCAGTATGAGATCAAGTGGGCTGAGGATGTGCTGTCCAGGCTCAATCCGGCGGATTTGAAAGCTTTGGATACTTTCAAGCTGTTTCCTGCCGGAGGAATGAATTTACTGAACCTTACGCTGGAAAGCAGGGAACTGATATCCATACCTAAGTTCATCAACTATATTGAGCATATGGAGCTGTTGGATTTCTATTTTTTCCTGCTAAATGAAGAAATCGACAAATCAAAGATAGAGAAGGCATTTAGCGACAAAAAGGAACGCTATAAAATACAAGAGAAGATAAGGTGGATCGTAGACGAAGGTAATCTGATGGAGTTCTTTGAGAATCCCGAAAGAATAAAAGCTGACACGGTTCATATATATAGAGTAATCATGGAGAACGATTTCACAGAGAAACTGGAGCAGTGCAGGGACAGGATGGAAGCGGGGATACAGTATGTAGACAGCTTCAATGAAAAAGACAGTATAGAATCAATACTGGAAAAGATTTCGGGAAGGCCAAGGAAGCTGTTTGCCGGTTATAAGGAGTATAACATCATACCATCATATTTTGTGTCGCCCCAAAGGTGTATAAGGATATTCTCAGGAGATAAGCTGTATGTGGTATTTGACTGCAGAGTGACCAGAGATAAGAGAGAAGCCTTATTAGAAGAGCTTTCCACCATATTGAAGGTCATTGATGACAAGTCCAGAATGGAGATACTCAGACTCTTAGTTAATAACAAGAGCTATGGAAAAGCTCTGTCAGACCTTGTCGGTATATCTACCCCAACAGTGTCCCATCATTTGGATATTCTAAAACAGGCAGGTTTTATCAAGGAAGAGAAAATCAGAAATATCAAGTATTTCTATGCTGATAAGGAAAAACTGAAAAAGGTAATAGAAGATATAAATAAATATTTTTTCGGAGCGGATTAATAACGGGTATAAAGGTTGCAATTACTGCAACCTTTATTGTTTTATCAAAAAATTCTACTGAGAAAAAGGAATATTGAAATTTTTGTTGTATATATCATTAACGTATAAATTAAAAGGTATAGATAAAATATTATACATGTGCAGGCATAAATGCAAATGGAGATGTATATATGAGGATTAGAGAAATTACAGAGAGAATGGAGAGACAGAACCTTTCGCAATATGCAGCCTTGAGTATGAATACCAAAGGACGGCTTATGGAAGAGGATAAGTGTGATATCAGAACAGATTATCAGAGGGACAGGGATAGGATATTGCACTCAAAGGCATTCAGAAGGCTTAAGCACAAGACACAGGTATTCATATCACCTGAAGGGGATCATTACAGGACAAGACTGACCCATACTTTGGAGGTATCACAGATTGCACGGACTATTGCAAGGGCACTCAGACTCAATGAGGATCTGACTGAAGCTATAGCCTTGGGACATGATCTGGGGCATACACCTTTTGGTCATGCAGGGGAAAAAGTCTTGAATGAGCTGCATCCCGGCGGGTTCAAGCACAATGAACAGAGCCTCAGGGTTGTTGATATTCTGGAAGGTTCTAAAGGACTGAATCTTACATATGAGGTAAGGGATGGGATACTTAAGCATACAGGAGGAGTCCCGCCTGAAACGCTGGAAGGAAAGATTGTGAGCTTTTCCGATAGGATAGCATATATTAATCATGATATTGATGACGCCCTTAGAGGCGGAATAATAGAGATAAGTTCAATACCTGAAGCCTGTATGAAGGTTCTTGGATATACTCATAACCAGAGGATAAATACTATGATCAAGGATATAATCGCCGAGAGTACAGGCAAGAATGACATAATGATGAGCAAGGATATAAGCAAGGCAACCCATGAACTTAGGGAATTCATGTTTGAAAAGGTATATATTGGTTCATCGGCAAAAATTGAAGAGAAAAAAACCAAAAACATAATCAAAGGCTTATATGAATATTATATACAGAATCCTCAGGAGATGCCGGCAGATGGTTTTAGACCAAAGGAGGATTCAAATATTGAAAGACTTGTATGCGACTATATAGCCGGTATGTCAGACCGTTATGCCATCAATATGTTCACTGAATTATTCATACCTTCACCCTGGCAGGTATGAAAGAAAAAATGTATAAAATTTCTTATATCTTGAAGGATATTTGAATCCTATGTCGAATAAAATTTAATTCGGCACGATAAATCAAGACTTATTTTGCAGAGGTAACCTATGAGAATACTAGTTGACGGAGACGCCTGCCCTGTTACTGCTTTGATTGAGAGAACCGCAGACCGACACGGAGTCGGTGTTGTTTTTTTTCACAGCACCTGTCATTTCAGCAACAGCACTGATACCGGCAGGATGGAAAAAATAATGGTCGACAATGAATCACAGGCAGTGGATATGGCAATAATTAATAACGCATCAGAGGGCGATATTGTTGTGACCGGAGACTTCGGACTTGCATCTCTTGTGCTTGGCAAAAAGGCCTACGCAATATCCTTTAGCGGCATGTTATATGATGAGGGTAATATTGACCGACTGCTTTTTGAAAGACATATGTCAGGAATAATCCGGAGAAGCGGAGGAAGAGTAAGAGGCCCCGCAAGACGCCACAAAAGTGATGATAAGAACTTTGAAAAATCACTCAGTTCTCTAATTTATCAGAGTATGAAGGATATTTAGAATAAATGGAGAATAAATATATAAATCATCGATTATATGTTGCAAAATGGATATCTTATTATGAAAAAGCAGTAATAGCACCTGCTTTTTATTATCAGCAGCAGGGATTTTCGTGAAGGAAAAAGGTAGAAATGTTTTCGCTAAGAAATTCCATGAATTTTTGCTACATACCGTTGCTATTGCAAAGGGAGCAGCAATAAGAATTTGATAGCACAGAACATTTCATAGGAGGCTAAGCGATGCTTTTCTCAGAAGAGAAGATTTCTGAGATAATAGAAAAGAATGACATTGTAGATGTGATTTCGGAATACATGACTTTAAAAAGAAGCGGCAGTAACTATGGGGCATTATGCCCTTTTCATTCCGAAAAGACACCATCCTTCAGCGTGTCATCGACAAAGCAGATATTTAACTGCTTCGGATGCGGCGTTGGAGGTAATGTAATAACTTTTATACAGCGAATAGAAAGAATAAATTTTGTAGAAGCAGTTAAACTTTTGGCTGAGAGAGCCGGGGTACAGCTGGAAGAGGACAGAGACCCCAAACAGCTGGAAAAAGCAAAGCTGCAAAAAGCATTATATAAGGTGAACACTGAAGCAGCAAGGTTTTTCTATAAGAATCTCAGCTATAACAATAAGGCTTTGGAGTATCTTAAGAGAAGAGGTCTCAACGATGCCATAATCAAAAAGTTCGGTCTTGGTTTCGCACCTGACAAGTGGCATGAGCTTATGGACTTTATGAAAAGGAAGGGTGTCGGATCTGAACTGCTGTACAAAGCAGGACTTATCACTAAGAGCAGGGAAGGCGACAGGTATTATGACAAGTTTCGAAATAGAATAATGTTTCCCATCATAGATCTCAAGGGAAATGTGATCGCTTTTGGGGGAAGGGTTACAGACGATTCAAAGCCGAAGTACCTGAACTCACCGGATACCCCTGTTTTTAACAAGGGATACAATATTTACGGCCTGAACTTTGTGAAGAAGGTGCAGAACCTGGAGAATATAATAGTAGTTGAAGGCTATATGGATGCAATTTCACTGCATCAGTTCGGAGTGAACAATGCTGTTGCGTCTCTTGGTACAGCCTTTACCGAGAACCAAGCCAAGCTACTGAAAAGGTTTTCTAACGAAATTATCATATCCTATGATTCAGATCTGGCGGGTCAGGCTGCAACAATGAAAGGATTGGCTGTACTGGAGAAGGAAGGCTGCATTGTGAAAGTGTTGAGTCTGCCGACAGGGAAGGATCCGGATGAATATATAAGAAAGGAAGGCATTGAGGCCTTCAGAGACAGGATAAAGAAAAGTGTATCCCTCATAGAATACAAAATCGAGAATTTAAAAAAGGGTTTGGACATAAATAACATACAAGACAGAATAAAATTTACAAAGGGATTTTCTCAGATCCTCAAGGATGTAGAAAGCAACGTTGAGGTGGATGCATACATAAAGAAGTATTCTAGCATAATGCAGGTAAATGAATCGGCACTTTATGCGGAATTGAACAGACTTCGGGATGAGAATAAAAATGGAAATAATAAACATAATATATTAAATAGTAAGAAAAATGAGCTGGAGTTGAAAAAAGGTGAGATAACAGCAGAGATATATCTTCTTAATATATGTATTTATTATTTCAAGAAAGCGAAAAATATTTTTGAATTCCTGGAGCCTGCCGATTTATCCAATGAGATTCATGTCAGAATTGCAGGGATAATTAAAAAAGCAGTTACTGAGAACAAGAGTCTTACAGCGGGTGAAATCATCAGTCATTTTGAAAATGATGATGAAAAGTCAAAGGTTGCCGGAATATTCAGCCAGAAGCTGCCTGAGGCGGACTTAGACAGCTTGATGAAATCAAGTTTGGAAAAGGTGAAACAATCTAAAGTGAATAGAATGATTCAAGAGATGAAAGAAAAGATGGATGAGATGTACCGTGCTGGGAACAAACAGGAAGCCAATAGAATTTTTGTTGAGATTAAAGATCTGCAGAAGAAGAAGAGGTAATATCCGGAAGGGAGGGGATAACGGTGAAAACAGAAGAACTTAAAATGACATTTGTGAAAGAGCTTGTTGACAAAGGAAAGAAAAATGGGTCGCTGACATACAAGGAAATAATGGATACCTTTGAAGAAGTGGAAATGGATCCGGAACAGATAGATAAGCTTTATGAATATCTGGAGACAAAAGGTATCGATGTGGTTGGAGCTATAGAAAACGATATGGATATACCGCCTCTTGATGAAGAAACGGAGGAAGTGGATCTTGATATTAGTATTCCTGAAGGTATAAGCATAGATGATCCTGTAAGAATGTATCTTAAGGAAATAGGTAAGGTACCCTTGCTGAGTCCTGAAGAGGAGATAGATCTGGCTGACAGAATAAAGAGGAACGATCAGGAAGCCAAGAAGAAGCTTACTGAAGCAAATCTCAGATTGGTGGTCAGCATAGCAAAACGGTATGTGGGAAGAGGTATGCTGTTCCTGGACCTTATACAGGAAGGTAACCTTGGACTTATAAAAGCAGTTGAAAAGTTTGATTATACAAAAGGATTTAAATTCAGTACCTATGCTACCTGGTGGATCAGGCAGGCAATTACCAGAGCTATTGCCGATCAGGCAAGAACCATAAGGATACCTGTTCATATGGTTGAAACAATAAACAAGCTTATAAGGGTTTCAAGGCAGCTCCTGCAGGAGCTGGGCAGGGATCCTGTTCCGGAAGAAATAGCAGCTGAAATGGGAATGTCTGAAGATAAGGTCAGGGAAATAATGAAAATAGCTCAAGAGCCTGTATCTCTTGAAACTCCTATAGGTGAAGAAGAAGACAGCCACTTGGGGGATTTCATACCGGACGAGGACGCACCTGCGCCGGCAGAGTCCGCAGCATTTACACTTCTTAAGGAGCAGCTTATGGAAGTACTTGATACATTGACTCCAAGAGAAGAGAAGGTGCTTAAGCTGAGATTCGGCCTTGAGGATGGAAGAGCACGCACTTTGGAGGAAGTAGGAAAAGAGTTCAATGTTACCAGAGAACGTATCAGACAGATTGAAGCAAAGGCATTAAGGAAGCTCAGACATCCAAGTAGAAGTAAAAAGCTTAAGGATTTCCTAGAGTAACAAGACTTTGGACTTAAACAAAAAAAACCAGGATCACATGAAATTTACTGTTGACTTTCATAAGGAAAGTTAGTAAAATAATATTTGTCAGTTTGAAGTTCCTCAATAGCTCAGTCGGTAGAGCATGCGGCTGTTAACCGCAGGGTCGTTGGTTCGAGTCCAACTTGGGGAGCCAATAAAGGGCCTTTAGCTCAGTTGGTTAGAGCAACCGGCTCATAACCGGTTGGTCCGGGGTTCGAGTCCCTGAAGGCCCACCATTTATGAATATTTAAGAAGTGTCGCAAAACTGCTGTATAGGTAGTTGGAGACACTTCTTTTTATATTGCTGGAAGGATGCGATATACGGACGCGCAATGCGAGCCCCTACATTTGTATGTTTGCATATGCGTAGGGGCAGGTTTCCATGCCTGCCCTGAATTTATGCCGCGTATTATTTATTTGTTACCTCCGCTTGGCGGATTTTTCACATCGCTCTCACAGTCCTGTCTTTCAATGATATTATTGACTACCTCCATGGTCTTAAGCTGGTTGGACAGCTTATCAGCTTCCTCTTCCCATTCCTTTGTTGTCCCACCCCAGTTAAATTTTTGAATAACCTCTGGTTTCATATGGATTTTCTTACTCATATTATTTCACTCCCTTACAAAACATTTTTCCCGATTAATAATAAAAAAATTAAAAAAGTGTAGTATAATGATATTAAGATTTTTTGGTAAAATGAATGCTTGAATACTGCATGCGGCACGAGGCAAAAAGGTAGGATGATGATGTTAATACTTACTCCCAGACTTAAAGCTATAGCAAATAGTATAAAAGGTTTTGATACAATGGCTGACATCGGATCGGATCACGCTTATCTTCCTATTTACCTGGCAAGGAACGGACAGGTGAAAAAGGCTATCGCTACGGATGTGAACAGAGGACCTGTGGAGATATCAAAGGATAGGATAAGGAACAATGAGGTTCAAGAGAAAGTAGAAGTACGGCATGGAAACGGTCTTGAGCCCATTAGGCAGGGAGAGTCGGAAGCAATAGTCATAGCAGGTATGGGAGGAATGCTTATCAGGGATATACTTGATAATGGAGTAAATGTGGCGAAAAGTGCCAAAATGCTGATACTTCAGCCTATGAGGGATTCGGACAAGGTGAGGAAATGGCTCATAGAAAAGGGCTTTGACATAATAGATGAAGAGCTTGTGAAGGAGCAGGACAGGATATATGAGATCCTGTGGGCTGAACCTTCAGGTGAAGGGAAAAAGGCAGAGGGATTGATGCTTGTAGGAGATAAAATAATACAGAAAAAGCATCCTCTTGCCGCTGAGTTTGTTAGTAAAAAGGCAGATGAGATGGAAAAGGTCATAGCTGCCATGAAGGACATGGATACAGAGAAATGCAGAGAAAGAAGAGAAGAATGCAAGATGTTGCTGAACTTCTACAGGGAGGTTTTGAGATGTGTGCAGTGAAATGTCAGACTGTGGCTGGCATACTGGATGAGCTGGCTCCGAGAAAGCTTGCTGAAAGCTGGGACAATGTAGGTCTGCTGGTGGGAGACGGCAAGCAGAAGGTGGGCAGGGTGATGGTATGTCTTGATGCACCGGAATGGGTGGTACAGGAAGCTGTTGAAAAGGATGTGGACATGATAATTGCACACCATCCTATGATTTTCAGCGGTATAAAAAGGGTCAATGCAGACACTGCTACAGGAAGGAAGCTCCTGGAACTTATCAAAAACAACATAGCACTATACAGCATGCATACCAACTATGATATAGTATCAGGAGGCTTGAATGATATATTTGCAGCGAGGCTGGGTTTTGAAAAATCTGAGGTGCTGCAGGAGACGTACAGAGAGAAGCTATATAAGCTTGCAGTCTATGTGCCGTCTGGGCATGAAGAAAAGGTTATTGATGCAATGTGCGGCGCAGGAGCAGGCTATATAGGCAAATACAGCTCATGTACCTTCAGAACAAAAGGTATAGGAACCTTTGAGCCTCAGGAGGGGGCAAAACCGTTCATAGGCTCTGCAGGGCGATTAGAAAGCGTTGAAGAGTACAGGGTGGAGACAATTGCAACAGAAAAGCTCATTAACAAAGTGGTAAAGGAAATGCTGAAAGCGCATCCCTACGAAGAAGTGGCCTATGACATATTTGAAACCAGAAATGAAGGCAATGTAATGGGCATTGGAAGGATAGCAGAGCTTGAGAAGGAGATAACTCTATCTTCTTATGCTGCTGAAGTAAAAGCTTTACTGAATGCCGACTACGTGAGATTTGCGGGAGACGCAGACAGAAAAATAAAAAAAGTTGCCCTCTTAAACGGCTCGGGAAGCAAATTTACATCAAGTGCAAGGTTTGCAGGGGCGGATGTTCTTGTGACCGGTGATATGCAGTACCATGATATCATTGATGCATTGGAGATGGGTCTGTGTATAATTGATGCAGGTCATTATGCCACTGAGAAAATAATGATGAGCTACATAGCTGAATATCTAAAAATCAGATTTCAAGAGTTGAAGCTTGATATTGAGGTTTTAGAATCAAGTTCAAATACTGAAATTATGAGAATTTTATAGGAATAGCACGACTATTCCTATTTTTTTATTGTATGGGTAAACAAGGAAAGGAGATGGTTCTGTGGATCTGTCATTACTTTACAAACTGCAGCACTTTCACAAGGAAGAGGATGTAATCATAAAAAGACTTAAGGAGCTTCATGAGCATAAGGAGATGAGAAAACTCAAAGAGGAATATCAGAGGCTCAGGAATGAATACGAAATGGGAGAGGAAAGGAAGAAGAAAAATCTGTATCAGCAGGAAGTAAACAGCAACGAAATAAAGAACCTGGATAGCAGCAAGAAATCCAGTGAAGCAATCAAGTTCAGCAGAGAAACGGATACAGTAAAAAAACTGGAAAGCATAGAAAAACAAATTGAAAAGCTTGATACTAAGAGACAGGCTGCAGAAAATGGTATTATAGCACTTAAAAGTGAAGCAGATAATATAGATAAAGAGCTTATAGAAATAAAAAGAAGAATGATCTTCATAAAGAAGAAGTATATGAATATCAAAGAAGAAACTGATAAGGAAATGCAGGAATTGGAGAACAGAAAATCAAAGCTGGATCCGGAAATTGAAGAGCTGATGGGAGCAATCGGCGTCGAAAGCTACGAAATTTACAAAAGAATGAAAAAATCACACCTTGATCCTGTAGCCAAGGTTGAAAAGAATATATGCTCCGGGTGTAAGATGGAGGTTCCGGCTATGGATTTTCAAGCATTAAAAAACGGAAGCCAGCAAGTCCGGTGTCAGAACTGCGGAAGATTATTATTCTACTGCAAAGTCTGAAATGCACAGATGTATTGGCAGAATAGCATGGTATTTACATTACTGCTGCATATATCATGTTGACTGAAACGGTTATTGGTTATATAATAAATACCTAAAGCAAAACAAAATACTTTAATGAGTAAGCCAGATGATCGCGTGTGCAGAAATGCATACGAGGAAAGTCCGGGCTCCAGAGGGCAGGGTGCCGGGTAATACCCGGTGGAGGCGACTCCAAGGATAGTGCAACAGAGATATACCGCGAAGCAGAAGGCTTATGCCTGCTGCCGCAAGGGTGGAAAGGCGAGGTAAGAGCTCACCAGCGGTTAGGTAACTAACCGGCTATGTAAACCCCACCTGGAGCAAGACCAAATAGAGAGACAGTCGGGCGCAAGCTCGACAGGAACGGCCCGTTCCGTCTCCGGGTAAGGTCGCTTGAGCTTGTCGGTGACGGCAAGCCTAGATAGATGATCGTCTAATACAGAACCCGGCTTATAGGTTTACTCACGATAATGTATTGAACACTACTTTGGTAGTGTTTTTTTCAGTTGTAAATATTTGCCTCAGGCATTATAATGAAAACGTTGATAAAGTAATTGAGGTGCACATCTGATGATTGAAAAAGCAATAAAACTGACTCTTATAATAATAGCAGCATTATCTGTATTGTTTCCCACGGGAGCATATTTCGGTGTGTTTCTGCTGCTCATATTGGCCATAATAGCCAGAAAGTCAAGGCAGATGCTTGCCGTGCTCTCGGAAGACATGGCTGTGATAGCGATGATCTGTGCTCTCATACTGTCCTTCATTTATTCAAAGGACCGGCTGCTGAGCTTCGGGGGATTGTTTATGATCTCACTGAATATTGTCCTTTATCTGGTACTGGCTTTGGAACTTAAGAAGATCCAACTGCATAGCTGCTACAGGCTATTAAACCTTGTATGCATATTAGCCTGCATATATGGTATATATCAGTTTGCCAGCGGTAACATCATTCGGCTGAAGAGCTGGGTTGATGAGGATACCTTCGGAAGCTACGCAAGGATTTATTCCACTTTGCTCAATCCCAATATCTTCGCTGCATACCTTGCTATGAACCTGTCCTTTGGACTGGCACGCTTTAAGAGCCTGAGAGAGGATATGCTGCTTACGGCAAATATCCTGCTGTCGTCTATATGTCTTCTGTTAACTTATTCCAGAGGGGGCTTCATAGCCTTCGGTGCCGGAATGCTTGTACTGTGCCTGCTTAAGGAAAAAGGTAAGGGAATCGCCATATATACAACTGTAATGAC
>JAWLHF010000073.1:0-16855 GCA_041690515.1 Clostridiaceae bacterium
TTTTGTGTGGAGGTTAACTTATGAATAAGTTGCGGAGATTCGTCACGTATTACAAGCCCTACAAAGGGCTGTTCTTCCTGGATATGTTTTGTGCTTTCACGGCGGCAGGGATAGATCTGGCCTTCCCTGTGCTTGTAAGGTATTTACTGGATCAGGGTCTGAGCGGAAAAGCAGGGGTAGCTCTTGACATGATCCTTAAAATAGGGGCATTGATGCTAGCCATGTATATAGTCAAGTATTTCTGCCAGTACTCTATCACAGCTTGGGGCCATATAATGGGAGCACGTATGGAATACGATATGAGGGAGGACATTTTTTCACATCTTCAGAAACTGTCCTTTTCATATTATGATAACAACAAGACAGGACAGATAATGTCGAGGATAGTCAACGACCTCTTTGATATAAGCGAGTTTGCTCATCACGGACCTGAAGAGGTTTTCATATCTGTTATAAAGATACTGGGATCCTTCTTCATACTCCTTAGCATCAATGTGAAGCTTACTTTGATAACCTTTGCATTCATTCCATTTATGATGGGCTTTGCATTCTTCTATAATAAGAAGATGCGCTCGGTGTTCAGAAGGAACAGACAGAAGATTGCCGAGATAAATGCACAGATAGAGGACAGTATAGCGGGGGTAAGGGTTGTTCAGTCCTTTTCCAATGAAAAGGTTGAACAGGAGAAGTTTACGGTAGGTAATAAGGGCTTTCTCAGTACCAAGCAGGAAAGCTATTATTATATGGGGCGCTTCTTCAGCGGAGTAAGACTTTTTGAAGGAATAATATATATATTTGCAGTAATTGCAGGTGCTTATTTTATAAATCTGGGTTCAGTATCAACCTCAGACCTTGTTGCATTCCTTCTGTATATAAATACTTTCCTTGTGCCAATAAGGACCCTTATTGATTTTACAGAGCAGTTCCAAAAGGGTATGAGTGGTTTTGAGAGGTTTTTGGAAGTAATGGATACCGAGCCGGATATTCAGGACAGCAAGGACAGCATTGAGCTGGATAAGGTCGAAGGAAGGGTTCATTTTGAAAATGTCTCTTTCAAGTATGATGAAGGAGGGCAAGTGCTTAATGATATCAACCTGCGGCTTGAACCAGGCGAGACAGTGGCACTTGTGGGGCCTTCCGGTGGTGGTAAATCCACTTTGTGCAGCCTTATACCAAGATTCTATGAAGCCACAGAAGGGATTATAAGAATAGACGGAAAGGATATTAGAAATATAAAATTGAAATCACTGAGGAAGAACATCGGTATCGTCCAGCAGGATGTATATCTTTTTGCAGGCACTATCTTGGAGAATATCAAGTACGGAAAGCCCAATGCCTCTGATGAGGAAGTGATTGAAGCCGCTAAGAGAGCCAATGCTCATGATTTCATACTGGGGCTGGAAAAGGGTTATGACACCTATGTGGGAGAAAGAGGAGTCAAGCTGTCAGGAGGACAGAAGCAAAGAATAAGTATAGCAAGAGCCTTTCTTAAGAACCCGCCGATACTTATACTTGATGAAGCCACCTCATCCCTGGACAATCAGAGTGAGAAGATCGTGCAGCAATCCCTGGAAAGCTTGTCTGCAAACAGAACAACATTTGTTATTGCTCATAGGCTTTCGACAATTAAGAGGGCAAAGACAATACTGGTGCTTACTGACAATGGTATAGAAGAGAAGGGGAGTCACGAGGAGCTGATAGGCAGAAGAGGTGTGTATGCATCGCTGTACAATGCACAGTTTGAGGACAATCTGGAAATAAAGATATAAAAAGTAAGCCTGTGAGGGGCACAGGCTTACTTAAAAGTTTTTAAAAAGTTGGTATTAGCTTTTCATTAATATAATACCAGTAAATTGTGCAGATTTTATGAAGAAAATGTGAATAATCCTTGAAATGATAAAGGGGAGTATCCTAAAGCTGCTGAATTGGTAGTTAGGAATACTCCTTATTCATATTAGGAGGAAAATGCGACATAGTCGCATTTTCGGTTGCGAGATGCAAGCACTGGGTCATGTCTCATGGGTCCTGTTGCGAGTTACGGGTGTTTATGCAGGGCTTCGGAGGACTTTTTACTCCAGCTGCAACCATGATGTGTCATTAACGGGAGGTTATGGAAACCGTCCCCTACCAGTGATTTGGCTGAATAACACGTAGGGGTAGGTTTCCATGCCTGCCCTGAAGAATGTGCAAGATGCGGAGGTTCAATGGCCGTCCCTACGGATTGCCATTATTATACTGTAGGGGCGCGCATTGCGCGTCCGTTTGTTGCGCATCATTCATTTATTATGCAATTGCCGCTTATTTTTCTTTAGTAATAGAATCTAACAAATTTTATTGAGTAGATGTCGCAAAGCAGCAAGTCGTCGGTATCAACTTCCTGAATGATGATGTAGCTTATGCCCACATCCATAAGGGTTCCCTCACGGTCAACTAGCATATTGGTGCCGATAAGGAATTCCACTTTTACCCTTTGGCCGATCTGAGACTTCAAGTACCCCTGTGTGTACTCGATATCTAGAACGGGGGTTGTCGGAAGAGTCTCAAAATCTACAGGAGCTGCCCCGGTAACAGGAGTCTGCATTTGTCCTCCCATCTGCTGCATAGGCTGCAGCGTCGGCTGCTGTGCCTGAAATGGTGTTGGCGACATGGGATAGCCAAAGGTAGTATCCATATCTGCAGGCTGGGTTTGCTGAGATTGCATGGTGCCTGTCTGAGGAGTCTGGTTATAATTGAATGAACCATTGCTGAACATAGTTATCCCCTTTCATAAATCTATTTCTGGACATATTAATGCGCTGAATCTCCGTTCTTCTCCTATGTAAAATAATAGAGCCTTGTTGGGTTGTAGAAGCAGTGTTCTCCGATTCTGTTTGCAAATGTTCCCGATCCATTTCTCGGAAAGGTCTGTATACATGTAGGGACAAACGGGTTGAAATACCAAAGACTATATGCCACTGTCAGCATCTTGTTACCTGACAGTGCCCAGTCTGCAATGTCAAGATGCATCTGCTCAGCTGTCATATTGTATATGTTTTGCGGATTATACGCACCCCCAAGAGTTTCAGCGGCACAGTCAAACTGCCCCGGCTGGAACAGTACTTTTCTTAAATCACCCTGGCCTATCCTCTGGTATTCTCCATTGGGGACATGGACTCTATTCATTATCACAGTGGCTACGGCCTTCATTCCGTTGTCACCTTCGCCACCGGCTTCGCACCTTATCATTCGGGCTAACAACTCTCTGGTAGAAAGCGCCATAAAAATTCACCTCACATGCAGTGATATTACCATTTTATGTATTGGGTTAATATTTGACACTACTTTAGATAATAATTTATTTGAGGACATAAAAGTGGTAGGAAGTTCATACAAAATTTGCTATATTAAATATAGGTTGAGAAGTTTCGATGTTCTACGGTTACGAGGCTTTGAAAAAGGAAGGTTAGTAGCTTTAAATATTAAGCATAGCATGGGAAAATTGAGTATTAGGGAGGTATGTGTCATGGATAGAAAGATACTTGGGAAAAGTATATGTAAATGGGTCGAAGAGTACCCAATAATTAGTGATCTTATGGAATACAAGCCGGTTTTCTGGATCAATGGGAACAGACAGGATGCGGATAAGGTACTGCCTGAACTGACTATGACCATAGAGGATATGCATGATGCTGAGAAAAGGCTTCGGAGGTTTGCAGCGCTCATATCAAAGCTTTTCCCAGAGACTATGGGCAGAAAAGGCCTGATAGAATCAGAGCTGGTGAGGTTGAAGAATATGAAGAGCAGTATAGAGCATCTATATAACAGAAGCTTTGCAGGGGAGCTCCTGTTGAAATGTGATAATTACCTTCCGGTTGCGGGGTCTATTAAAGCAAGAGGGGGTATCTATGAGGTACTTAAGCATGCGGAGGATCTGGCAATTGAGAATGGACTCTTAAGTACAGAGGATGAATACTCAAAGCTGGCTGAACCTGAGTTCAGGGAATTCTTCGGAGGATTCTCACTTGCAGTGGGCTCAACGGGCAATCTGGGTCTCAGCATAGGTATCATGGGTTCTGCATTGGGTTTCAAGGTGACTGTGCATATGTCTGCAGATGCCAAGGAGTGGAAGAAGAGCCTTTTAAGGAGCAGAGGAGTAAACGTGATAGAATACTCATCTGATTACAGTAAGGCGGTTGAAGAGGGAAGAAAGCAGTCTCAGCAGGACCCCCTCAGTTATTTTGTGGATGATGAGAACTCCAAAGATCTCTTTTTGGGATACACTGTGGCTGCGTTTCGTTTGAAGAGTCAGTTGGATGAATACGGAATAGAAGTTGATGAGGAGCATCCTTTGTTTGTATATATACCTTGTGGCGTGGGAGGGGCACCGGGAGGCATATGCTTCGGTTTGAAGCATGTATTTGGGGGTAATGCTCATGTGTTTTTTGTTGAGCCGACACATTCTCCGTGTATGCTCCTGGGATTGGCTACAGGAGAAAATGAAAGACTTTCCGTTCAGGATTTTGGGATGGACAATATCACAGATGCAGACGGACTTGCGGTCGGAAGACCTTCGGGCTTTGTCGGAAAGGTTGTGGAAAAGCTATTAAGCGGAATATATACAGTAGAGGATGATGAGTTATATAGACTGCTGGCAATGATGAAGGATGAAGAGACAATAAAAATTGAACCCTCGGCAACCCCGGGTATTCTCGGGCCACTGTGGCTGGAAGGTAGTGATGAAGGCAGGGGATATATCCGTGACAGCGGATTGAAGGATAAAATGAAAAACTCAGCACATATAGCTTGGGCTACTGGCGGCTTGTTTGTACCTGAAGCTATGATGCAGGAGTTTTATGAAAAAGGAAAGGCACTATTGGGTAAGCTCTAAGCTTAGCCAATAGTGACCCGTTAACCTATCTGCTGTTGCTCTTGATATACTCTTTCAGCATATCATCATAGGCTTTCATAAGAGTCATGATTACTTTATTGTCTGAAGATGCAAAGCTCATGTCATCAATACTTCTGATCGGCAGGAGCTTAGGTGAGGTTCCTGTCATGAATACCCCGTCCATATCCTTAAGCATTGATAGGGAAATGGGTTTTTCCATTATCTCTATTCCCAGGCTTTTGCAGAGTTCAAAGACACATACACGGGTTATGCCGATAAGCACATTGCCCTTTGGTGCTGTGAGAACAGCATCATTCTTTACAAAGAATATATTTGACCGGCTTCCCTCTGTTATTTCATTTTCACTGTTTACCAGAAGAGCTTCATGAGCCATGGCATCAGATAATGCCGAGGCAACTCTTTCCTTAAAGCTGGAATTTATAATTTTTGCATTGGGATTAGCCCTTTCTTCATTAAGAAGTATGGTACTGACACCTTTTCTGTAATCCTCAGAAGAGGGGTAGCTGCTTTTTATGAAATATATCATATAATCAGGTCTGCCGTTTTCCAAATTATACACTATGATCTTCACATTCTTGTCAGGGCTGCCATTGGCTTTGATAAGCTGAATAACACCTTTTTCAATGTCGGCAGCCACAAGCTGTATGGAGCAGCCTACAAGCCCGGCTGAGGCTTCAAGCCTCTCTAGATGTCTTTCAAGGAAAAGAGGGACACCGGATATTACCCTGATTACTTCATATATAGTCCTGGATGAGCCAGTTGAATGGGCTGAAGCTTCAGACACCGGAATTATCCTGTTTTCTGATACAAAATAGCTCTCAGTTATATCACTACTCATTGATTTTCTCCTGCCTTCATATATTAATATATCTATGTATTTTTACAACCTGTCTCCTTTAAATCGTACAAGAATTCTAAGCAAGTGTCAATTAGGTCTGCTATCTGCAAGTGATCTGTGAAATCACGGAAGCTGAAGACAGCATTGAATTTGTCAGGTTCTTTATGAGTATATTATATTTTGGGAAATAATATTCGGAACGACAGGAATTCATCAGTAACAAGTAGAATTGTGTATAAAATTGGATAATAATGAAAAGAGGTGGAGATATATGCCGGATAATATGGAGATAATTATAAGACTAACCCTTTCCTGTCTCCTTGGCGGTCTTATAGGAATTGAAAGGGAAAGGAACAGACGTCCTGCAGGATTCAGAACTCATATACTGGTATGTATAGGTGCTACCCTGGTAATGCTCAGCAATATCTTTATTTTTGAGAATTATAAGAGCTATGCTAATGTAGATCCGGCGCGTCTTGGGGCTCAGGTCATAAGCGGGATAGGCTTCCTGGGTGCAGGCACCATATTAAAGGAAGGAGTGACAGTCAAGGGGTTGACAACAGCTGCCAGCTTGTGGTCAGTGGCATGCATAGGTTTGTCTGTAGGGTTGGGATTTTACTCAGGCTCTGTATTTGCCACAGTTCTGGTGCTTGTGACTCTGGTGGTTTTTTCAAGGATAGAGAACAGCATATATGAAGGCAGAAGAAGTTCCCTTCTTGTTATAAAATCCGAGGACAAACCGGGACAGATAGGCAGAATAGGTACTGAACTTGGAAAGTGCAATATGCAGATATGTGATATATCTATGGAGATTGCAGATGAAAGCTCAGTATTGATAAAAGTGAGGATTAACAAAGCCAGAAACGATATAGGATCGGAAGTCATGGACTGTTTATCAAAAATAGACGGCATTTCATATGTAGAGGTTTGCGAGTGAAAGATTTATCCTGTATAATAGTATTGCGTCAAATTATAAAATGGAGGTTAGGCATTGAATAAAAGTAGTGGCTTAAGCAATTATTTATACTTTATTCTTTGGTTTGGAACACTTTTTACCATAGCAGCCATTCTGCTGCACCCGGTTACTCATGCCATGTTTGTGGCTGCAACCAACAGTCATCCTTATCTGATGGGGTTTGTTAAGGTTGCAATCCTGGCTACAATGGGTGAGCTTATGGCACTCAGAATAGTATCGGGTAAATGGAAGAAACCTATAGGGTTATTCTATAGAGCTTTTGTATGGGGTCTTCTGGGTATGTCCTTTGTCATAATATTTGAGATATTCGCCGGCGGTATTTCGGGAGCCCTGAATAAAGCGCTGCTTCCGACAACCTCTGACAGAGGTATAGATCAAGTTTTATTTGCTTTCTTCACCAGTGCATTTATGAACCTTGCATTCGGACCCACCTTTATGTTCTTGCACAGGGTGACGGATACATTTATTGATATGGGAGAGGGAAGTCTTTCAAGAATAATGAAGATCAAGCTGGCTGATGTCACTGAGAGGATAGACATCCATGGTTTCATTAGCTTTGTAGTTCTTAAGACCATTCCTATCTTCTGGATTCCGGCTCATACGGTTACCTTTATGCTTCCATCGGAATACAGGGTGCTTATGGCATCCTTCCTTTCGATAGCCATGGGCGGAATACTTGCCTTCGCAAAGAGAAGAAAACCAAAAGCTGTTTGATAACAGGCAGATAAGTATATTTTATATAAAGGCAGGTGGAGTATCATGAGGCTGAAGATAGGTATCATAACTCTGCTTTCTGCACTGCATGATGCTACTAAGGTTGAAAATTCCCATTACAACTTCATATCGGGGCTCAAGAAGGATTTTGATATTTCATTTATTGACCCTGAGGATGCATACAGCGTAGACCTACCAATTGTTTTCATAGGCTCTGGGGGTACGGAGAATTTTTTCAAGAATATTTATGACAGACTTCCCAAGCCTGTGCTGCTGTTGACAGACAGCATGCAGAATTCTCTTGCTGCATCTATGGAAATACTGGCATGGATCAGGGAGCTTGGTGATGATTCATTTATTCTTCATGGAAATCTGGACGAGACAATTGAACAGATAAAATACAGCTATGCTGCCTATACCACAAAAAGGAGGATGGCGGAAGCTTCCATAGGAGTAGTGGGCTTTCCTTCCGATTGGCTCATAGCAAGCGATGTTAACTACATAGATGTGCAGAAGAAATGGGGGATAATGTTTAAGAATGTCGAGCTGCTGGAACTTAGCCAGTATCTGGAGGAGGTCAGTATCGACAGGGCAAGGCGGATTGCTGATGATGTACTCAAGGAAGCCGCGCTTATCAAAGAGCCCAATGAGAAGGACGTGGTTGAAGGGGCAAGGGTCTATTTGGCACTAAAGGCATTGAGAGATGAGTATGGATTTGATGCAGTGACACTGAGGTGTTTTGAGCTGTTGTCAAGACATGAAGTCACCGGATGTCTGGCTTTATCGCTCCTTAATAATGAAGGTGTTGTTTGCGGCTGTGAAGGGGATTGCCAGGGAGCATTCTCCATGCTGCTTTTGAATATGCTTACCGGAAGCAAAGCTTTTATAGCAAATCCGGCTAACATTGATTTTGAGAAGAGTGATATGGTATTTGCCCACTGTACTATTCCAACCTGTATGACCGACAACTACATTATCAGGAATCACTTTGAATCCCGCATAGGGGTAGGCATACAGGGCATAGTCGAAGAAGGACCTGTAACGATTTTCAAGTGCGGCGGCAGTAAGCTGGACAAGTATTATGTATCCTCGGGGCAGATTGTAGAGAACCTTGATGATGATAATATGTGCAGGACACAGTTGAAGGTGCATGTTGATTCGGATATAACATATTTTGTAAGGAATCCCATAGCTAATCACCATCTGATTATAAAAGGGGATTACACGAGACAAATAGAGCGTTTTATGCGTGAAATGGGCTGTGCCAGGATAGTATAAAAAAGGCTGTCAACATTTTGTTGACAGCCTTTGATTCTATTTTGAAACATATTTATTTCCATCTATATAGAATCGCCATGGCTTATGGGCATATTCCCCTGCATAATCTATGTTGATTCGCGGTGAGTTTTTTATTTTAAAGGCTTCGCTGTCTCCATGACAGATATAAAGCTTACTTCCGCACAAATCAATTCCGTTTTCAGCCTTTCCGATACCCATGGAAATACAGAGCTTTCCGGGGCCGTTGCATAGAGAGGTCTTCTGCTTGACGGACAGATGGGATATTTTAGTATCATATCTAAGACGTGCCATATGTTCGATTCCTATAACCGGTTCAACTGCTCTCACCAGTACTGCAGATGGTTTGTCTATCTGTTCCGTCACTACATTGAAGCAGTGGTACATACCGTATATAAGGTAGATATAAGATGTCCCTCCGATATGATACATGACCTCGTTTCTTTTGGTTCTTCTTCCTCCGAAGGAATGGCTGCCTTTATCCTCAGACCCTATATATGCTTCAGTCTCTACTATACGAGCGGCTATGCGCACCCCTTGGGTTTCATGCACCAGATATTTTCCAAGAAGATCCCTTGCGACAATCAGGGTATCTCTCAGATAGAAGTCTCTTTCAAGTCTTTTCATTTACGAAAACTGCCTCCTTGGAATACGGATGTTTTTCTGATTATCTGCTAAAATCAGCAGAGACACTTACATTTTTATCTATAAAAATCACAGTGATCTCATCAGTGCTGTCAACCTTGATATTGCTGTAGCTTGGCAAAGCATCAGAAAGCTTGAAGCTTCCGGTGAATACCCCGGTATCACTGTCTGTTTCTTTGAGGACATATTTTGTACCTTTCGGATTTGCTGATGTTTTTACAAGCACCTTGACGCTTTCCCGTGCATTAGGTTTCTTGTTATAATCGGGGTCATTAAGCTCTATTGTCATATATGATCCTAAGCCTTTATAGCTGGATTGGTCTAAAGTAAGCTCCGCATCAGAGATTCCGGTCCAAATCGCACTTGTCGTTCTGGTTTCTTCCAAGCCGCCTGTCGTATCCTCATCGGTATATGCAACCTCCAGCACATCTCCCCGTTGCATTTCTATTGATGGAGATTTGCCGTCACCTCCGTTGATATAGAAGGTCCCGATGAATATGCCAGAATCCCTTTTTGTTTCTTTAAGGGTGAGAGTTCTTTTTTTTGAAGTATCAGGTACTCTGGCAACCACTTTTACTTCGTTTTTTACAGAGGAATCCTCTGCTATATCCCAATCCTCCAGGGTGACCTCGACAATAGCTGCATTGCCGCTATATGCCTGCCTGTTCATTGTGAGCTTTCCATCATGAGGTGACCAGTCAGCAAAGCACTGTGCTATATCAGATTTATTCCTTCTGTTTACATATGAAACAAGAATGGAATCTTCCCCCTTCATTTTAAGGGTATTATTCTTCTTATTAGAGGATCTCCCGAAATTGATCTTGCCGGTGAATATACCGGTGCTTTTTCCTGTCTCCATTAGCTCGAGGCGCAGCTCTTTTGAATTGTTGGTTTCTATATCTACAAAGACATTGTCCTTTCTGTCGGAGTAGTTGTTCAGCTCCATGTTGTACAATGTTATCTCGGCAGAAGTGTTGTAGCCGATGTAGCTCTCCTTGTCAAGGGTTATCACGGTACTTTGGTATTCCCAGCCGATGCTCTTGTTGATTTCCTTTGATCCGCCTTGTGGAATGGTGTTATCTATATATTTTATATTGACCTTATCCATCCCAAGCATGTATAGTAGATTACGATTACTTTTCCTATCCGTAAAATGGACTGTCTGTCTGAACTCGCCGGTATTGGCTCCGGTCTCCTCAAGGCGCAGTGTAAGATCATCGCTACTGTTTCCCGCACCTACTTTTGCAGTTATGGTATCTATTCTGTCAGGATTGTTGCTGTCAGGCTCATATATAATAATATCCACCATATTGCCTGCTCCAAAGTCATTTATTGCTGATGTTTCTATGACAGCTTCAGTGAAGTTGAAAGCTGCTTTTGTACTGATAATTGTACTTGTTTTGTTTTCTGCGTTCACCAGGTCTATGTATTCGGCAGTCAAGCCGCTTGAGGCTCCAATCTTGAGTGTGCCGATTATGCTATTGGATGAGGCAGTACTGAATTTAAAGCTGCCTGTAAATATACCTGAATTGTTCCCTATTTCATCCAGTCGTATCATTATCCCTTTTGAATCCTTGTCAGATGTTATCTTTACATTTGCTGTATCCCTTATGGAAGGACTCAGGTTAAGGTCCTGATCTTTCAATGTAATTGCTGCCGAAGAATAAAGTCCGGTATATGTATCTTTGTCGAATTCAAGTATACCTGTACTGTTCCTCCATGCAGAGCTACATGTAAGACTTGCACCATTGGCAGTGTCATTATATGCTGCAGTAATTATATCATCATAAGCTATTTTTAGTTTTTTGTTTACATTGTCTGACTTTAAAGGGTTAAAGCTAAAGGAACCCCTAAAAATCCCTGAATCAGCCGAATCTTCAACAAGGGTCAAGAGAATGCCCTTGGGGTCGGAGGAAGAGGTTAGAGTTATGCTGATATCTTCCCGTCTGTCAGCTCTGACATTGAGATTGTCATCCGAAAGTTCAATCACAGGCTGAGTTCCGTAACCAAGGTATGTATTCTTATCAAATTTAATCACCGGGCCCTCTGTGTTTCCCTGCACACTTATAATAAAACAAGAAGTAAATAGCAATAGAAGACTGAGCAGCAAATTGATCCTTTTCATATAAGAATCCCCCCAATTCCAACAAAGATATTAGTTTCCTATATATCTAGTTATAACATATTTATACACCAAATACCAATCGATATGCCATATGTACAGTCATTGGAGTATGTGATTTACATATGGGGATGATTGCTATATAATAATTTTAAATGCAAAGGAATTCCTTAGGGGATAATAAGGAGGGAAATCATGCAGGATAATAGCAAGATAAATGTAGAGGACAGGGATAAGTTCTATAAAATAATGCTTGTTAGGCTGGAGGGTTTGCTTTCAACTGAAAGCGATTGGCTTGCCAATCTGTCTAATGCGGCAGCTTTACTTTACACCAACCTTGATAATATCAACTGGTCTGGATTTTATCTTATGAAGCAGGGGGAACTGGTATTAGGACCTTTTCAGGGAAAGACGGCCTGCACAAGGATAAAGTCGGACAAAGGGGTATGCGGCACGGCAGTAGTTGAGATGAAGACACAGCTTGTACCGGATGTGCATTTATTCCCGGGGCATATTGCCTGTGACTGTGCATCCAATTCCGAGGTAGTGGTGCCTATAATAAAAGACGGCAAAGTGTACGGGGTACTGGATATAGACAGTCCAATCAAAGAGAGATTTGACGAACTGGATGCCAAATACCTTCAACTATTTGTGGATAAACTTAATAAATATATAGACTGGAATCAGATTCACTAAGGAGGACAATATGGACAGGACAAAAGCGGTTGAAATACTTAATAAGTACCTGACTACAGAACACCTGATAAAACATTCCTTTGCTGTGGAAAGTGTTATGAGGGCTCTTGCAAGGAAGCTTGAGCCTGAGAATGAAGAGCTTTGGGCGATGACAGGGCTAATGCATGATCTGGATGCGGATATTGTTGATTATCGCAGCCATTCTGAGCTTCACGGTCCCAAGACTGTCGAGCTTCTAAAAGAAGAAGGCTTTGGCAACGAAGTGATGTATCACTCCATTTGTGCTCACAACGAGGATACCAAGGTCCCGATAGAGAGTAAAATGGATCAGGCCATCTATGCAGCAGACCCTATAACAGGCTTTATCACTGCTATTACACTGGTATACCCTGACAAGAAACTTTCCAGCGTAAAAGTAAAATCCATTACAAAAAGGATGGATGAAGTGAGATTTGCCGCAGGGGCCAACAGAGATGCCATGAGGTCCATTGATAAGCTGGGAATATCTTTCCCTGAGTTTGCAGAGATATCCCTTAATGCAATGAGGGAAATTGCTGATGTTTTGGATTTGTAGAAAAATGCGACACAGTCGCATTTTCGGTTGCGAGATGCAAGCACTGGGTCATGTCTCATGGGTCCTGTTGCGAGTTACGGGTGTTTATGCAGGGCTTCGGAGGACTTTTTACTCCAGCCACAACCATGATGTGTCATTAACGGGAGGTTATGGGAACCGTCCCCTACCAGTGATTTGGTTGAATAATACGTAGGGGCAGATTTCCATGCCTGCCCTGAAGAATGTGCAAGATGCGGACGGCCAATGGCCGTCCCTACGGATTGCCATTATTATACTGTAGGGGCGCGCATTGCGCGTCCGTTTGTTGCACATTTTTCTATTTATGCCCTATAAAGTTTCTCGTAGTATTCCTTCAGCATCCGCTCCATAGAGAATTCGTACCTGGTGGAGTTGATGCTGTTTTTCATCATTTCTACCCACTTTTCCCTGTTTTCATAATAGGCAGGCAGTACTTCCTCAAGCAGTACCCTGTATAGGGACTGCAGGTCATGGTGATCCTGCTCCTCAGTATTGCTGCTCTGGAATCCGTCACCTATCTGCCAACCGTTCACACCATGCTGACATGCTTCCGGCCACCACCCGTCTAGGGTGCTGAGGTTCAATACACCGTTCATGGCTGCCTTCATACCGGAGGTTCCGCTTGCCTCATTGGGCCTTCTGGGGTTGTTCAGCCATATGTCCGAGCCTCTTGTCAGCATTTTACCAATCTGCATATCATAATTTTCTAGGAAAACTACTGCATTTGGATATCTTTTGGACATGGATACCAAGTCTGCAACGATCTGTTTGCCCGTGTCGTCAAGGGGATGCGCTTTCCCGGAGAATACTATCTGAATTTTCCGATTTTCAAGCAGCTGACCTACGATACTCTCATCACTGAATATGAAATTGCTCCTCTTATATGGGGCAGCCCTTCTTGAAAAACCGATAATCATAACTTCTGGATCCAATACCGCACCATTACGTTTCTTTATGAAGTCTATAAGGCTGTACTTGTTTTTCATATGTACATTCCACAGGCATCCATTGCCATCAGCAGCTGCAAGTATGTCGGGATCCACCCAGGTTGCGGCATGAATGGAATTTGTTATTCCAACTATAGGCTTGGAATAATCCACATGCTCCCACATCCGGTTTGCTGTTTTAGCATGAAGGGCTGATACAGCATTAGCCTTCTTACTCAGTCTTAAAGCGGCAATGGTCATATTAAAAGGATTACCGCCGATATGGACCATCTGGTCATGGGTTAGGCCGTTAAAAGCTCCCATATATTGAAGTCTGGCAATGGGATGCTCTTCATTACCCTGCTTTATAGGTGTATGAGTTGTGAAAACCACCTGCTTTCGTACCTCAGTCAAAGCCTCCACAAAAGCCATGCCCCTTTCCTGCTTCTCTCTGATGAGTTCAAGAGCAGCTAGCACTGCATGGCCTTCATTGAAATGGTATATATCCGGGTTTATGCCTAGTGCTCTCAGAGCCCTAACACCACCAATACCTAGGATCATCTCCTGAGCAATCCTTTCTTCGCCGAACCATCCATAAAGCTGTCCTGTGATCCAATTATCCCCATTTTCAGGAAGGTCGGCATCCAGCAGATATATATCAGCATTGCCAAATCTGTTGACCTTCCATACCCTGCAAACAACGTCCCTTTCCCTGATGCAGACAGTAACCCTGACACCGGTATCCTCCAAAAAATCATAATCATAGCTGAGGTAAGCATCATATGGCTTTCCGTCTTTTCCAAGCATTTGATCCCCATAGCCCTGCTTCCATTTGATTCCCACTCCGACTATAGGCATTTTTTGATCCAAGGCTCCCTTTAGATAGTCCCCCGCGAGTATTCCCAGACCTCCAGCATATATTTTAAAATCAGTATCCAAGCCGTACTCCATACAGAAATATGCGATAGTCGGCAGATTTTCGTTCATACTTACAGTGCCTCCCTTTTTTATTATCATAATACTAATTATTCCCATTATATACTAATCTTAAATAACGCACAATCACTTAAGGCAATTATGGCACAAGGCTTGACACTGGTATTGGGAGGTAATATTGACACTGTCACCTAAGTACTATACTATTATAGATAAAAATCAAGACCTCTAATGCAGAGTGATGTTTTATGCTGGTTAAAAAATCATTTGAATATGTAAAGGATTGTATTCAGAACATTCGGAGGTAATAATATGAGGTTTGATAGAGAAAGCGGGGTACTTCTGCATCCTACATCGCTGCCATCCAAATACGGTATTGGGGATTTTGGGATAGAGGCATACAGCTTTGTGGACTTCCTTGCCCGGAGCAGTCAGAAGCTGTGGCAGATATTGCCCCTTGGACCTGTTGGATACGGGGAGTCTCCATATCAATGCTATTCTGCCTTTGCAGGAAACACAATGCTTATAAGTATCGAAAAGCTAATTGGACAGGGGCTGCTATCCCAGGAGGATATTGGAGCGCTGCCGGATTTTGATACCAGGCATGTGGAATTTGAAAAAGTACGAGCTTTTAAGTTCGGATTATATAGAAAAGCTTTTGAGAACTTTGAGTCCGCTGAAGACACATATGAATTTGAGAGGTTCTTAGAGGAAAATAGGTACTGGCTGGATGAGTTTTCTCTTTTTATCGCCCTGAAGGATTATTTTGGGGGAATTCCATGGAATATGTGGGATAGGGATATTGCTTTCAGAGACTCGGAGGCGTTAAAACATTATAAGAAAGAGCTCAAAAGGGAAATAAGATATCAGAAGTACCTCCAGTATACCTTCTTCAAACAGTGGATGGAGCTTAAGACATATGCAAAGGGTAAGGGAGTTAAGATAATCGGAGACTTGCCAATCTTCATATCCTATGACAGCAGCGATGCCTGGTCCCGTCCCTTCATTTTCGAATTGGATTCTGCAGGCAATCCTTCCAAAGTAGCAGGTGTCCCACCGGATTATTTCAGTGCAACAGGACAGTTATGGGGCAATCCGCATTATAAATGGAATGAGATGGAGAAGGAAGGGTTTCGGTGGTGGAGGGACAGATTGGATCTGATGCTTAAGGTTGTAGATATAGTAAGGATCGACCATTTCAGAGGCTTCGAAAGCTACTGGGAGATACCAGGAGGAGAAAAGACTGCACAGAATGGGCGCTGGGTGAAAGCTCCGGGAAGAAGACTCTTTCTAGCCTTGAGAAAGCAAAGGAAGGATCTGCCTATCATAGCGGAAGATCTGGGATTCATAACAAAAGAGGTTGAAGAGCTTAAGAATGAATTTGAATTTCCGGGTATGAAGATACTTCAGTTTACCTTTGGGAAGGGCTCCGAAGAGAGGTTTCTGCCCCATAATTACGAAGAAAACGCAGTGGCTTATACAGGCACTCATGATAATGATACTACTGTAGGCTGGTATCTGAAGACAAAAGAATCAGATCCTGAAGCGATCCATAAAATGAAGAAGTATTTTGGATTAACAGGGGACATAGGAGAGAAGGAGCTGTGCTGGACTTTTATAGAGGCTGCTTTTAAAAGCAATGCCAATACTGCTATTATTCCAATGCAAGATATACTATGTCTTGGCAGTGACGCAAGAATGAATATTCCAAATACAATCGGGGGTAATAACTGGTCATGGAGGCTTGAAGAGGGGCTTTTGACAAAGGAATTGGAGGAAAAGCTCTCCGGGCTTTCAATGCTTTACGGCAGGAATCTATGATCCTTGAGCTAACATATATACGTATGTAAAAGGAATCTAATTCAACAGAGTAATCTGAGACTGCTTATGTGTCAGAGAATCCTACAGTATTCACAATAATAAGAACCCGACCCAACAACACAATCAAAGATTGCTGCCGGGTACCGGGAATCTTGCAGTATTCACAATAAGAAAAGCTTTGGAGCTAGCTCCAAAGCTTTTCTTGTATAGTTTCCCCAAAATGCCGTTTAGCTTTAATTTGACACCTAGCTCTCGCTAGGTGGGTATCCTGACATGACTTACTATCTTCCTCTGCTGCGAAAAGACTTTGATTGAGGCATGATATCGGGTCAAGTACGCAGATTCCCGTATTGGCTCTGTAGGTTCAAATATAGGCATATCGAACATTTCAGGCTCCATACTCCT
>JAWLHF010000074.1:0-11071 GCA_041690515.1 Clostridiaceae bacterium
CAACTCCCTCCAGACAATAGTTATTTATCCGCATATAACCCACGTATCATTATAATTGAGTTCAGATAACAATATGAACTTCATTACAATTACAAAAAATAATATTATACACAAAATATATTCTAGCATATAATCAAAAGCTAATAAATACAAATTGTCGATTATTCGTATAAATATACATACAATTCATCGAATACTGTCGAAAGTTCTAATATTGACATACTGAAGACACTTCAGTCGTTTCACTTTAATTATTACATCCGTATTTTCATGGAAGTAATAAGAAGTCAACAGCAAATGAAAGGAGAGGCAGTGCTCTTGTAAATTACTTTAAGTAACGATATACTACAATAAGAGGATTTTGAAATAATGTAAATTGAAAGGTAGAAATATATGAAAGTACAGAGTTCGGAAAATAGTATAAAGCCAAAGGCGGTTGGCGGTCAGGCAGTCATTGAGGGTGTCATGATGAAGGGCGCAGAAGATGTTGCCATAGCGGTTCGAAAGCCTGACGGTGAGATAGTTGTAAGTAAGGAGAAACTAAAGGGCAACAGGAAGATAATATCCAAGATACCTATCATCAGAGGCATGTATGCCTTTATTGACTCGATGGTACTGGGCGTGAAGGCGCTGATGTATTCTGCTGAGTTCGTTGAAGAGGAAGAGGAGGAAAAGGATAAAAAGCCTTCCAAATTTGATGAGTTTTTGGGCAATAATATAATATGGATATCTGTTGTTATTTCCATAATGTTTTCCGTAGGATTGTTCATACTGCTTCCTACGGTACTGGTTGATGTTTTCAAGAATTTTACTGATAATACTATCATACTGAACGGCATTGAAGGTATAGTCCGTATAGCTATATTCCTGACATATATACTGGCTGTATCCAGGATGAAGGATATAAGGCGTGTGTTTGAGTATCACGGAGCGGAGCACAAGACAATATTCTGCTATGAATATGGAGAAGAGCTCACAGTCGAGAATGTCAGAAAGCATGGAAGACTGCATCCCAGATGCGGTACAAGTTTTCTTTTCATTGTAATGATAGTCAGTATACTTCTGTTTTCAATGTTTAGCTGGTCAAGTATATGGATGAGGCTGGTTATAAGGATATTGTTGATACCTGTTGTGGCAGGTATTTCCTTTGAAATAATAAAATGGGCGGGGAAGAGTCAGAGCAGGCTGTCCTGTGCTGTATCAGCCCCCGGTATGTGGCTTCAGAAAATCACCACAAGGGAACCTGACGACAAACAGATAGAAGTAGCCATAGAGTCACTTAAGCATGTACTCGTAATAGACCCGGAGGCGGATAACTGGTAATGGAAAGCATAAAGGAATTGCTGAAAAAGGCGGCGGGACTTCTTCGGGACAGCGGGAATACCGAGACTCCCATACTTGATGCGGAGCTGCTGCTTATACATGTTCTCAATCAATCCGGCATGGCTTTTGACAGGATCAAGCTGGTGACACAACAGGAGTATCTGCTTAATGAGACAACAGTCAGAAGCTATCAGGAGCTTGTTGAGGAAAGAAGCAAAGGCAAGCCGATACAGTACATCACCCAAAGCCAGGAATTTATGGGTATTGAGCTGTATGTTTCCCCGGGGGTGCTTATACCCAGAGGAGATACTGAAGTAGTGGTTGAGAAGGTCATAGACTTGGTTGGGGGGATTGAGGACCCCTATATCATAGATATGTGTACCGGCAGTGGAGCGATAGCGGTTAGCCTCGCTAAAAGCATCCCCGGTGCAAGGGTGCTGGCTCTTGATATTTCAGACATCGCACTGGAATGCTGCAGGACCAATGTCAGCCGGTTGAGTCTGGAAGACAGGGTAAGGGCTGTGAAAAGTGATATTTTTGGAGATATTTCTATTGATGAGATAAGTATAGATGTCATAGTATCCAATCCTCCATATATTGAGAGTGCGGTAATAAAGGAGCTTGGGAAAAATGTCCGGGAATATGAGCCTCACTTGGCTCTTGACGGCGGAGAAGACGGACTTGTATACTATAAAAGGATTGTGAAAGACGGTGCCAAATATCTCCGAAGCAAGGGTGTCCTTGTATTTGAGATCGGATATGATCAAGGAGCCGGAGTCAAAAATATAATGGAAGAGAGCGGTTATTATGAAGATTTGAATATAGAAAAGGACCTTGCAGGTTATGATAGATGTGTTTGGGGACGTAGGATATGATTTTTTGATAACAAAGTATACTTTATTTGGAGAGTGATAGGATGCTGGATAAGCTGGAATTCATTGAAGAGAAATATGAGGATTTAAGCCATAAGATAAGTGATCCCGATGTAATTGCCGATCAGAACATGTGGCAGAAGCTTGTTAAGGAGCATGCAAGCCTTGAGCCGGTCGTCGCAAAGTTCAAGGAGTATAAGACTGTACTTAAAGGTATAGAGGATTCAAAAGCGATGCTTCTGGATAAGCCGGACAAGGATTTTGAGGAAATGGTCAAGCTGGAGCTTGCAGAGCTGCAGGAAAAGCAGGAGACCCTTGAGGAAGAGCTTAAGTTGCTGCTGCTTCCGAAGGATCCAAATGATGAAAAGAACGTAATAGTTGAAATAAGAGGTGCTGCCGGCGGTGATGAGGCTGCACTCTTTGCGGGAAATTTATTTAGGATGTATGTAAGATATGCTGAAAGGATGGGTTGGAAGATTGAGATGCTCAGTTCCAATCCTACTGATATAGGCGGTTACAAAGAAGTAATATTTGAAATTGACGGACAGGGTGCATACAGCAGGCTCAAATATGAAAGCGGTGCCCACAGGGTACAGAGGATACCTACCACTGAAGCCAGCGGCAGGATCCACACTTCCACTGCCACAGTAGCAGTACTTCCCGAAGCGGAGGACGTGGATGTGGAGATCAATATGAACGACTTGAGGATAGATGTGTTCCGTTCCAGCGGACACGGCGGACAGAGCGTCAATACCACAGACAGTGCCGTAAGGGTGACCCATATACCTACCGGTTCTGTTGTATCCTGTCAGGATGAAAAATCACAGCTTAAGAACAAGGAAAAGGCAATAAAGATATTGAAGTCAAGACTTCTTGATCTTGAGATAGAAAGGCATAACGCTGAAATAGCAAGCGACAGAAAAAGCCAGGTAGGAACCGGTGACAGAAGTGAAAGAATAAGGACATATAATTTCCCTCAGGGAAGAGTGACAGACCACAGGATAGGATTGACTTTATATCAGCTGGACTCCTTCATGGACGGGGACCTTGACGAAATGATAGATGCCCTTGTAACAAGCGCACAGGCTGAGAAGCTTAAAGGGGTAGAATAAATAAGGTAACGCAGTAGGGGCGGCCATTGGCCGTCCGCACCCAGAGGTGAATGTAATTCGCCTCTTTTTTATTATGGATAAGTGCCAGGTAGATAAGTCCCAGGCACTTATCTGATTTTCGAGGCATTCCAAAGAAAAACGGATATGATCAGGGTAAATGGTTCAATTTTGCCCTAAACAGCAAATAACTGTCACTCAGCACTTTTGTAATAGCTGCCACAAAGTAATATAATCTAAACTTGTGTTTAATTTTACTTTTTATTACTGGTATTTGTGATGGGAGATGAACTACATGTTTGTATTAAAGCTTGCAATCATACTAATAGCATCAGAACTGGGCGGGTATATATGCAGAAAGCTCAAACAGCCGACAGTACTTGGAAGGCTTCTTATGGGTGTGCTGATTGGACCCTCTGTGCTGGGCTTGGTCGAGCCTACAGAGACTCTGGTGAATCTATCCGAGCTGGGAGTCATACTGTTGATGTTCATAGCGGGACTTGAGACGGATCTAAAGCAGTTGATAGAGTCAGGTAAATCCTCTTCGGCCATTGCGGCGGGAGGGGTGCTGCTTCCATTGGTCATGGGTGCGGGAGTATCATTACTATTCGGAATGACCCCGATAGAAGGGGTGTTTGTAGGTGTCATATTGTGTGCAACCAGTGTCAGTATTTCTGTCGAAACCTTGAGAGAGATTGATAAGCTGAAAACCAAGCCGGGGATTGCGATTCTCAGTGCAGCGGTAATAGACGACGTGATAGGGATTGTGCTTCTTTCTCTTGTGACAGGCTTTGTAAAGCCCGGGGCTGGAGAAAGTGTCGCAGTGGTAATTATCAAAATACTGGGATTCTTTGTGCTTGCAGTATTTGTAGGTATCATTGCAGTAAAGCTTGCCAAGTGGTTTTTCAAATCAAAGGCCATCAAGGGTCAAATAGCCATAATAGGCTTGATATTCTGCCTTGCAATGGGATTTGTATCGGAAGAGCTTGGGGTGGCAGCTATCACAGGAGCTTATATATCAGGCATAATATTATCAGTGACACCCTTCAGAAGCAAGATAACTAAGAGTATCCAGGAGGTGTCATATATCCTGCTTACACCCATATTCTTTGTTGTGACGGGTATGAAGGTCGATATAAGCTATCTGATGAAGGGCTGGGTTTTCGGATTGGCACTTCTGACAGCAGCAGTACTGGGAAAGCTTATAGGCTGTGGGATAATTGCCAGAATGGTAGGCTTCAGCAAGGCTGAGTCAATGCAGATCGGAATCGGAATGATACCCAGAGGCGAGGTGGTGCTTATAATAACAGATATGGGCCTCCGTCTTGGAGTGATACCGGATAGTGTGTTTGCAGCAGTAATCTTCATTATCCTTGCTACGACGATAATTACACCGACGGTTCTGAAGTCCTCCTTTGATAAAAGCAAAAGCTTGGCGGTATGATGATATATATGATAATGTATTACTGGAAGGCAAATATATAGATTGTAGGAGTGATTATAATGTATGTACTATTCGTGGTGTTGAACCAGCCTGAACATCTGGGCGAGATAATAAGGAAGCTCAAGGTTGTAGGCATACACAGTGCAACAATAATCGACAGTGTCGGAACAGCACAATTGAGCAAAAGTATGAGCCGGGAGATCCCTTTTATCGGGAGCCTGATGAGAAACTTCGATGAGATTGGAGATAATAACAAGACGATGTTCACCGTTGTTGACAGTAAAGAGCAGGCTGTCAAGATAATGGATGAAATAGAGAAGATATGCGGAGGAGATATGTCAAAGCCCGGTACCGGGATAATGTTCACAATACCCATAGACATGGCAAGAGGAGGAAGCCTCAGCAGAAAAAGTATGGATCAGATGTACCATGCGGAATAAAGAGGAAACCCCGAAACCTTAAATGCATATAACGCCCCCTGCTGAATATAAATATAAAGAAAGATTCTGACTTAGCATTTGCATGAATTGGGGGCAATAGAGTGAGTAGACTGTTTGCTGTGACCTGCATCGGTTTCTTGTGCGGTATGATAGGTACCGGTTTGGGCGGATTGATTACATTCATAATTGGAAATCCGACAAAAAGATTTATGTCTGTTCTCCTTGGATTTACAAGCGGTATCATGATATCAGTAGTATGCTTTGACCTTCTGCCGGAGGCTTTCGGCATGGGAGGTGTTTTTCTCAGCATAGTAGGTATTGTGATGGGTGTAGGGATGATTCTAGCAGTTGAGCAACTCATACCTGAGAGGATAAGTGATAAATACAGTTCGGATTTTGATTTTGTCAGAAGCGGAATACTACTGGGAATCGGAATTGCGATACATAACTTCCCTGAGGGCCTTGCGGTAGGCTCCGGATTTGCCGCAAGCGATTACCTGGGACTGGGCCTTGCACTGGTGATTGGCTTACATGACATGCCTGAGGGTGTGGCAATGGCGGCGCCCCTAAAGATGGGAGGCATCAAGAGAGCGAAGATACTGCTGTATACAATACTTGCAGGTATCCCTATGGGAATAGGGGCTTTTGTGGGAGAGCTGCTGGGAGAAATATCACATACCTTTATATGCTTGTGTTTGAGCTTTGCGGGAGGGGCGATGCTGTACATAACCTGTGGGGAGCTTATACCCAAGACACAAAATATTTATAAGGGAAGGATATCCACTATCGGTATGATAATAGGGATATTATGCGGTATAATCATTTCCACCAGCCTTTAATAACAATACTAAAAGTTGTATATGATATTTTGCTGTGTTATTATGTATTTGAACATATTAGCACTTTTTTTTGCCTCATGCTGCGTACCTCTAGCTACGGGTATCAAGCAAGGTGTTGGAGTCAATTTATGGTATAAAACCAGCAGCAGTATATGCATGATGCATAATAATAAAATCGCTAATGACTTATAATAATGTTAAGTCTTTCAAGCAGCATAACAACCATCGGAGGAGTTATTTTGAATACGGAAGTATATTATCTGGATGAAAACAGCATTGATTCTGAAATAATGGATAAGGCTGCAAGAATCATAAGAAGCAATGGAACTGTGGTTTTCCCCACGGAGACAGTATATGGCCTTGGAGCCAGCGGATTATCGGGAGAAGCGGTAAAAGGTATATTCACAGCCAAAGGAAGGCCCAGTGATAATCCTTTGATAGTACATATTTCATCTATGAATATGCTTCTATATCTTATAGGAAGTCCCCTGTCGGATGAAGCAAGATTGCTTATTGAGAGGTACTGGCCCGGACCTCTTACGCTTATTTTTAAAAAATCCGGAAAGGTGCCCTACGAGGTCACCGGGGGATTGGATACTGTCGCAGTAAGGATGCCAGATAACAGGATTGCTTTGGAGCTTATCAGCAGGAGCGAGCTTCCTATTGCTGCGCCAAGTGCAAATATATCTGGCAAACCAAGCCCTACCCTGCCTGAACATGTTATAGAGGATATGAAAGGCAGAGTAGACATGATCCTATGTGGAAGCAAAAGCCGTATAGGAGTAGAGTCAACAGTTTTGGATCTGTCCGGGGATGCCCCTGTGATATTGAGACCCGGTGGTGTCACCTTTGAGGAGCTGAAGAGCATACTGGGCTCTGTCACCCTTGACCCGGGAAGTGTTGGCGAGACTGGTGTTCCAAAGGCTCCCGGTATGAAGTACACTCACTACGCTCCGGAAGCTGACATGGTCATAGTCAGAGGGGAACTGGAAAGTATGAAAAGGAAGATACAGGAGCGGATAAGTGAGAGTGCGGGCAAAGGTATGAGAGTTGGCGTTCTTGCCTCTGATGAGACAAAGGACTACTATAAGGATTGTCTGGTGCTTTCCTTGGGAAGCAGAACAAATACAGGAATTATAGCGTCTAATGTTTTTGAGAAGCTGAGGCAGTTTGACAAAATGGGAGTAGACATCATATATGCAGAGGCACTGGATGAGAAGAGCCTGGGAACGGCTGTGATGAACAGGATGAAAAAAGCAGCGGGATTCAACATTATTGAGGTGTAGTATGAAAAGGATATTGTTTGTATGCACTGGCAATACATGCAGGAGCAGTATGGCTGAAGCGCTTATGAGGTATGAGCTTGAAAAGGAAGGTATGTCAGGAGAATATGCCGTAAGCTCCGCAGGTACATCTGCCTTTCATGGGATGCCAGCTTCACACAATGCTGTCAATACTCTGGCGGACATGGGCATTGACCTGTCGCAGCACACCGCACGGCTTATTGATAATGCCTTGATTGATGATGCAGATCTGATACTTACGATGACCGGCTCCCATAAGAGGCGTCTGCTGCAGATGAGGCCTGATGCTGCATCTAAGACATACACCCTGGCGGAGTATAGCGGGGCTGGGGGTAAAACTGATGTCGACGACCCCTTCGGGGGAGATATTGATATATACACGAATTGCCGTGATGAAATCGGCAGGCATATAGTCCTGCTTGTTAATAAGCTTAAGGAGAAAGGGGAAAACTGATTTGAAAATTGCAGTTGGAAGCGACCATGGAGGTTTTCTGCTAAAAGATGAAATCATGAAGCATCTGAAGGAAAGGAACATTGAATTTACTGATTTCGGCTGCTTTACTACTGAGTCAGTGGATTATCCCGATATAGGACAAGCGGTAGGAGAAGCGGTTGCAAAGGGTGAATATGACAAAGGGATTATCTGCTGCGGAACAGGTATAGGAATTTCAATTTCGGCAAATAAAGTTCCTGGTGTGAGAGCCGCTCTTTGCGGAGACTGTTTTTCCGCAAAGGCGTCAAGGGAACACAATGATGCCAATGTACTTGCTCTTGGAGAAAGAGTGACAGGAATTGAGCTGGCAAAAATGATAGTGGATACATGGTTGAGCGCTGAGTTCCTTGGTGGAAGACACGGCAGAAGAGTGGAAAAGATAGCTAAAATAGAGGAAAGATATAATAAATAGCATATACGAGGAGGAAAAAGAATGAAGGAATACAAAAACGTTACAGTTATGGATCATCCGCTTATACAGCACAAGCTTACATTACTCAGGGATAAGAATACAGGAGTAAAGGAATTCAGGGAATTGGTGGAAGAACTGGCTATGCTGATGGGATATGAGGTAACCAGAAACCTTACTATGGAAGATACTGAAGTGGATACCCCCATATGTACGACAAAATCAAAGGTCATCGCAGGCAAGAAACTCGGCATAGTACCTATATTGAGAGCGGGACTGGGCATGGTTGACGGTATGCTGAAGCTGATTCCTGCCGCAAAAGTTGGACATATTGGGCTGTATAGGGATCCGGAGACACTTATGCCTGTTGAGTATTACTGTAAGCTTCCTTCTGATGTAGCTGAAAGAGATCTTATTGTACTGGATCCGATGCTTGCTACCGGCGGATCTGCAGCTGCAGCCATTTCCTTCCTCAAGGATAAGGGAGCAAAAAGTATAAAGCTTGTAAATCTCATAGCTGCTCCTGAAGGTGTAGAAGCTGTTGTGAAGGCTCATCCTGACGTGGAGATATATGTTGCGGCAGTAGATGAAAAGCTTAATGATCATGGATACATAGTACCCGGACTTGGTGATGCAGGGGACAGACTTTTTGGTACGAAGTAGGAAAAAAAGTAGAACTTGTAGACTCAAAACAAGTCTGAAGAGGTGAAAACATGGATAGGAGAGACAAGTACAACTACTATCTTGATATTGCGGAGACTGTGTTGGAAAGAGGGACATGCCTTAGAAGAAACTATGGAGCTATTATAGTTAAGAATGACGAGATAATATCCACCGGTTACAGCGGAGCACCCAGAGGAAGAGTGAACTGCTGCGATCTGGGTTATTGCATAAGGCAGAAGCTAAACATACCAAGAGGACAAAACTACGAGAAGTGCAGAAGCGTACATGCGGAGGCCAATTGTATTATCTCGGCCAGCAGGAGGGACATGATAGGAGCTACATTGTATCTGGTTGGAAAGGAAATGGAATCAGGCAATTACATTGGAAATTCCAATTCCTGTGCAATGTGTAAGCGATTGGTGCTGAATGCCGGCATAGAAAGAGTCATAATAAGGGATTCCAAGGACAAATACAGAGCCATTGTGGTCAGCAAATGGATTGAAGAGGATGATTCCTTAAGTGAATTAATGGGATATTAGGATTCAACACGACAAAGTACTTTCATTTGCAATGATATGACAATATCTAGTCATTCTGAGCGCAGCGAAGAATTTTCCGTCCTAAACTGTGTTCAGGATGATATACAAACAAAATTGCATTTTGACAAGTGTATTATATCTGCAGTCCTATGGGAATAATAAGAATATATGCGTCAAAAGCCATTGAAAATGTTAAATTGACATTGGATTTTCCTTGCAGTAGAATATGTATTGAATGAAGATAACGAAGGAAATAAGAATACTTGGGAGTGATAAAATGACAAGAAGCATTATAGCATTCATGATAGCCGTGTCCGTTGCTTATATAACCACCCCATTGGCTATGAAAGTGGCAAAGCTTGTGGGTGCTATAGATGTGCCTAATGATGAAAGAAGAGTACATAAGACTCCTACCCCAAGGCTGGGGGGACTTGCTATTTTTCTTGGATTCTTAGCAGCACTGCTGTATTTGGGATATGATGATCCAAGGATGTTCGGAGTGCTTATCGGTGCTGCGATAATAGTGACTCTGGGGTTCTTTGACGATATAAAGCCTCTTCCTGCAAAATTCAAGTTCCTGGTGCAGGTGATAGCGGCTGTGATAGCCATACGCAGCGGAGTGATAATACCTCGGGTCAGCAATCCGTTATACTTTTTAACAGGAAACGAGTATATCAACTTTGGAATTTGGGCATATCCTCTGACTCTTGTCTGGATAGTAGGGGTGACAAATGCCATCAATCTTGTAGATGGTCTTGACGGTTTGGCAGCAGGAATATCAACGATATCAGCGACAACGTTATTTGTAGCGGCACTGGGAACGGGCGAGGTTTTTGAAGCAACAATGGCAGCATTATTGGCCGGCTCGACATTGGGATTTCTTCCCCGTAACTTCAATCCGGCTAAGATATTCATGGGAGATACGGGAGCCTTATTCCTCGGCTATATGCTTTCGGTGGTTTCCGTAATGGGCGTCCTGAAGGGAGCCGCTGCGCTTTCAATTCTGGTGCCGATTTTTGCTATGGGCTTGCCGATATTTGATACATTCTTTGCTATGGTTCGAAGGACACTAAGCGGAAAACCCATGATGGAAGCTGATAAGGGACATCTTCACCATAAGCTTCTGGATGCGGGAATGAGCCAGAAGCAGGCTGTGCTTACACTTTACAGCATAAGTGCTGTGTTGGGCTTCAGCGCAGTTGTGCTTGTAGAGGTGACTTTGAAGGTTGCATTCGTACTGGTGTTTGCGGTTTTTCTCTTGGTCTCTATGGGGGCAAAATACTTAGGTCTGATAGAAGCGGACCACGGAAGCAATAAAGCGGATTTGTAGTAAAATGCGATACAGTCGCATTTTCGGTTGCGAGATGCAGGCACTGGGTCATGTCTCAGGGGTCCTGTTGCGAGTTTCGGGTGTTTATGCAGGGGCTGGTTTCCATGCCTGCCCTGAGAAATGCGATATAAACGGACGGCCAATGACCGCCCCTACGGATATTGTAGGGGCGCGCATTGCGCGTCCGTTTGTTGCACATTTTTCATTTAAGGAGTTGAAGTTTTGATAAAAGTACTATCGATTTTCGGGACAAGGCCGGAGGCAATAAAAATGGCTCCGCTGGTAAAGGCATTGGAGGCTGACAAC
>JAWLHF010000074.1:11171-16848 GCA_041690515.1 Clostridiaceae bacterium
TAAGGAGTTGAAGTTTTGATAAAAGTACTATCGATTTTCGGGACAAGGCCGGAGGCAATAAAAATGGCTCCGCTGGTAAAGGCATTGGAGGCTGACAACAGGTTTGAGCCTTATGTGTGCGTGACAGCGCAGCATAGGGATATGCTGGATCAGGTATTGGACATATTTGATATAAAGCCTCAGTTTGATCTGGATATTATGAAGGACAGACAGACTCTTACCGATATAACTGTAAATGCCTTGACAGGGCTGGAAAAGGTTATAAAGGAACTGTGTCCGGATATCATACTTGTCCATGGAGATACCACGACCACCTTTGTAGGCTCCTTGGCTGCCTTTTACAACAAGGTGCAGATAGGTCATGTGGAGGCGGGTTTGAGGACCTTCAACAAATACTCCCCTTACCCGGAGGAGATGAACAGAAAGCTTACCGGAGCAATGGCTGATATACATTTTTCTCCGACAGCTGATTCAAAAGCCAATCTGCTTAGAGAAGGCATAGAAGAAAAGAATATTTACATCACGGGAAACACGGCAATAGACGCATTAAAAACTACAGTGAAAAAGGATTTCAGCTTCTATACGGAAGAACTGAAGAACCTGGATTATAACGATAAGAAGATCATAATGGTTACTGCCCATAGGAGAGAGAACCTGGGCGAGCCTCTGGAGAATATCTGCAGGGCTTTGAAAACAATAGCGGAAAGACATGAGGATGTTGAGATAGTATATGCTGTACATAAGAATCCCGCTGTTAGGGAGACGGTCTTTAGCCTATTGGGGAACATACCAAGGGTACACCTTCTGGATCCCCTTGATGTGGACGAAATGCACAATCTAATGGATAGGTGCTTCATGGTGCTTACAGACTCAGGAGGCCTTCAGGAAGAGGCTCCATCCCTGGGCAAGCCTGTATTGGTGCTGAGGACTGAGACCGAAAGGCCTGAGGCTATTGAATACGGCACACTGAAACTGGCGGGAGTAAATGAAAAGGATATCCTGGAGCTTGCAGAAATGCTTCTGCTGGACGAAAAGGAATACCTGAGAATGGCCAATGCGGTGAACCCATATGGTGACGGACGGGCATCAGTCAGGATAATAGACAGTCTTCTTTATCATTTTGGCATTCTTAAGAATAGACCCCAAGACTTCAAACCGGAATAGCAGGAAACAGTTATTTGCCACTCGTAGGGAACGCATTCCATGTGTTCCGCCTTAACGCTGCAAACAACTATAGTTCTGCTAATTAGATCAGCGTGTGCCGAATAGTTGGCAGTCTTTGCTTATTCGCAGAAATTGTGAGGTTCTTCTGAGATTCCATGTAATAGCATACAATAATTGAATTTCATACAGAATATACAATGCCGAAATTTAGGCTATAAAAACGAGAATATAGTGGAACACTCATTGTAGAATGAGTGTTTCTGCATATTTCGGGGGTTTGCTTTTGTTGGCATATAACTTGCATATGTTAAATAAGTAACAAGGTCTATTTATGTGTTGTATTAAGTAATGATCATTTTTAAATACTTTGGAGGTGGAGTTGTGAACAAAATCAAGACGATTGATGAGGCTATAAGCTACATAAAAGATGGTATGACTGTAGCTGTTGGCGGGTTTATCGGTGCCGGGACTCCTGAAAAGCTGGTTGATGCAGTTATCGAAAAGGGTATAAAGAATCTGACTTTGATCTGCAATGATACTGCTTTTCCTGACAAGGGAGTGGGCAAGTGGGTAGTAAATAAGGTGGTAAGCAGGGTAATAGTATCCCACGTAGGGACAAATCCTGAAACAGGCAGGCAGATGAATGCAGGAGAGCTTCAGGTGGAATTGGTGCCTCAGGGAACTCTTGCAGAAAGAGTAAGAGCGGCCGGAGCAGGACTAGGCGGAATACTTACACACACAGGTGTTGGTACAGTAGTGGAGGAAGGCAAGCAGAAGATAACCGTAGACGGAAAGGAATACCTGCTTGAGCTTCCCCTTAAAGCGGATATAGCATTATTAAGAGGCAGTATTGTAGACAAAAAAGGAAATGTATACTACAGCAAAGCCACAAGGAATTTCAACCCCCTTATGGCAACAGCAGCAGATATTGTTATAGTAGAAGCAGAAAAAATAGTTGAAGTGGGCGAACTGGACGCAACTGACGTAATGACCCCTTCAGTATTTGTAGATATAATCACGCAATAATATTATTTGGTATTCCTATAGGGCATGGCTGCGGGTGCATAAGACGGCCATCAGCCGTCAAACGTAGGGGCGGCCACCGGCCGTCCGAATAGGCTCCGAAGCAATACCTAAAACCCAAAGCCCCGAGCCCAACCCAAAGCCCCCAAAGCTTCTACCCCAAGCACGAGGCACGAAGCACGCAGCACGAGGCAATACCCTATACGCATACCCCAGAGTAAATATATAAGGAGTGAATTATGTGATCCAGGATAAGGATAGAAAAAGGGAAGTCATAGTCAAAAGAGTTGCAAAGGAATTAAAAGACGGAGACCTGGTCAATCTGGGCATCGGAATGCCTACATTGGTTGCTAACTATATCCCTGAGGGGATTGATATACTTCTTCATTCTGAGAACGGTTTTGTAGGATTAGGTCCTACACCTGAGCCCGGAAATGAAGATCCGGATATTGTAAATGCAGGAGGACAGCCGGCCAGCGTAGTTCCTGGAGGTGCTTTCTTTGACAGTGCTATGTCATTTACAATAATAAGAGGCGGACACCTTGATATAACAGTACTTGGAGCTCTGCAGGTAGACCAGGAGGGCAATCTGGCAAACTGGATGATTCCCGGCAAGATGGTTCCCGGAATGGGCGGAGCTATGGACCTGGTAGCGGGAGCAAAGCAGGTTATAATAGCTATGGAGCATACGGCAAAAGGAGCTCCAAAAATATTGAAAAAATGCAACCTGCCATTGACTGCAAAGGGAGAAGTAGACCTTATCGTAACAGATATGGGAGTCATCAAAGTTACACCTGAAGGATTGGTTCTTACTGAACTGGCACCTGAGACAACAGTCGAAGAAGTAATAGCTGCCACTGAGGCAGAACTCATAATATCCAAAGATCTTAAGGCTATGGATGTATAAGAAAATTCATCTATAAAAATGACGGCAAATTGATTTGCCGTCATTTTTTTCATCCTCTCTATATTGAATATTAATTCTCCCTTGAGGCAATAATTTAAAAGAATGGGAGGAATAGATATTATGAGGAAAAGGATAATACTGCTGCTCATCTGTGTTCTGCTCACAGCCGGAAGCTTTGACGCTGCAGCTCATCAGCAGGTCAAGACATATACTGAAGAAGAAGCACTTATAACATCATTTAAGAGTACCGGAGCAGATGTCTTGGAAAGCACCATCAGCGGATGGACAAAGCTTAACGACAGGTTTCTTACTATAGGGGAGATAGAGGCTGAAATGTCCGGGATCATTAATCGGATAAATCCTGAGGACAAAACAGTTGAAAAAAGGGAAGAAAGTGACAGTTTGAACAAGATGGTATTGTACGGTTCAAAGGGAAATAAATCCTACAATATAGCAATAGAATCTATAAAGCAGGAAACTGGCGGAGAGACATATATTGTTTTTGACATATCCTTAGACAGAAGTTATGAGGATCTGGAGAAGGAAAGAAAGGCCATGGCAGATGCTGTTCAAAGGGATTCAAGCAGGATCAATTTCAGCAGCTGCATAATAGGTACATATCAAGGTATGCTTGAAGAAAGGGATGCGGATAAAAAAACCAAGACAGCACTGCAGGCGATAAATGCTAAAAAAGTTGAAGGTATTGAAAATGAGGAGCTTAAAAGCATATCTGCCTTCAGCACCAATGTGGGCGGATATGTGATGTCCGACCAGGCACGGGTAAATGTCCAGCTTGCAATGAGATACAGTTCCTATGATGACAAGACCTATATATGGATAGGCACACCGCTGATTCCTATGGGTTACTAGCAAATTGGACTTACAGCACGATATGACAATGGGAGGAAAAGCTTTGACTAAACTGATCATTGAGGATAGATGCGTATTAAATGGCAATGTGAAGATTCACAGTGCGAAAAATGCCATACTTCCCATAATAGCAGCATCCATGCTTACGCCGGAGGCTTGTGTACTGGAAGAGGTACCTTATCTTGATGATGTTGACATCATGGAGGAGGTTGTAAGATCAATAGGTGCAGAAGTAGAACGGACCAATGGCAGTCTTAATATAAGGGCAGAGGAAATAAAGAGTTTTGAAGCGACTTATGAATTGATAAGAAAGATGCGGGCTTCTTTTCTGATAATGGGGCCTATGCTGGCAAGGATAGGTAAGGTAAAAATCTCACTGCCGGGAGGCTGTGCCATAGGAACAAGACCTATTGACCTGCATCTTAAGGGGTTTTCGTTAATGGGTGCCAACATTACATTAGGACATGGCTATATTGAAGCTTATGCTGAAAAGCTGAAAGGAGAAACCATATATCTGGATTTTCCCAGTGTCGGTGCCACAGAGAATCTGATGATGGCAGGCTGTCTGGCGGAGGGGATTACTGTCATTGAGAATGCAGCAGAGGAGCCGGAAATAGTAGATCTGGCAAGCTTCCTAAGCAAGATGGGAGCGGTAATAAAAGGAGCCGGCACCGATACTATAAGGATCGAAGGGGTAAAAGAGCTTAAGGGCACTGCCCACACTGCAATACCGGACAGGATAGAAGCGGGAACCTTCATGGTTGCAGCAGCTGCCACAGGCGGAGATGTGATAATTGAAGGAGTGGTGCCGGAGCATCTGAAGCCTGTAACGGCAAAGCTAAAGGAAATGGGCGCCGAAGTGCAGGAGTTTGAGAGAGCTGTAAGGGTGACTGCACCGGAGCGGTTGAACTCTGTGGATATTAAGACTATGCCCTATCCGGGGTTTCCGACTGATATGCAGTCCCAGATGATGACGGCCATGTGCCTGGCCAAAGGAACAAGTATAGCTACTGAGACAGTTTTTGAAAACAGGTTCATGCATATAAATGAGCTGAAGCTGATGGGAGCACGGATAAAAGTGGATGGGAGAAGTGCAATTATTGAAGGTTGTGATAGACTCAGCGGTGCAAAGGTAAAGGCAACCGACCTGAGGGCCGGTGCGGCTCTGGCAATAGCAGGACTGTGTTCGGAGGGAAGAACGGAGATTTCAGATATATTTCATATTGACAGAGGCTATATAAAAATAGAAGAAAAACTGAGGGGCCTTGGAGCGGATATAAGGCGAGCAGATGAATGAGTCCGGTGCGTATGCATCGGACTTTGTTGTTGTTATGAAAGAAGCTATTTCTAAATCACAGACATATAACTCCCTTCAACAAAATATTATTAATTATAACTGGAATTTTTCACACGGTTGGAAGGGGGGACAGCTTTTGAGGAAGCTGGCTGCAGCCATTGCAGTACTAATGTTATTGCTCTTCGTCATTCCATTGGTCCTGCTGAAGGACAGGGAAGAGGAGGAGAAAAAGGATCTAAAGCCCGGTACCGATTTGCCCATAGAAGTGTATATGTGTGATATAGAAAAGGTAGTCACAATGGATCTTGAGGATTATGTATTAGGTGTCGTAGCAGGGGAAATGCCTGCAAGCTTTCATCCGGAAGCGCTTAAAGCTCAGGCTCTGGCTGCCAGGACCTACACCATGCTGCGGATGA
>JAWLHF010000075.1:0-16801 GCA_041690515.1 Clostridiaceae bacterium
TGTTTGAGCGGAGCGAGTTTTGATGCTGCCCGTAATGAGTTTAGAAGCTCTGGTTTCGGAGCATCGGCTGCGGAATAATATTCATTTGCAATCCAGTGCTGCTACAAACTTTAATAGTGTCGCATTTTTCTATTAATACGCCACACCCTTTTTCTCATTGTTATCGCAATAAACATATTATATAATTATTTTAGGCATTAAAAAAAATGAGTAAGACAAGACCTTCTAACTTAAAAGTAAGCCATAAGGGAGAGGATTTGAATGAAGAAAATAATCATAGTATTCACCGGCGGTACCATCGCTATGAGGATCGATGAAAAAACTAATGCTGCCGTCCCTGCCATCTCAGGGGAACAGATACTGCAGATGACGCCCGGCATTGGAAAAATCGCAGAAATAGACTTCCTCAATTTCAGCAATATTCCCGGCCCTCACATGACTCCCGCGAAAATGTTAGAGCTTTCAAAAACCATCCAGCACAAGCTGAATGAAGAAGGATACGATGGTGCGGTTGTTACCCATGGTACAGACTCATTGGAAGAGACTGCATATCTGGTGGATCTCACCTCCAATTCAGAAAAACCCATTGTATTTGTTGGAGCAATGAAAAGCAGCTCAGAGCTTGGATTTGACGGTCCTGTGAACCTAATAGCGGCAGCTTATGCTGCTGCATCCGATGAAGCATATAACCGCGGTGTCCTGGTTGTAATGAACAACGAAATACACTCTGCGGCACAGGTGACAAAGACAAATACTCACACCCTTGACACATTCAAAAGTGCTGACTTTGGCCCCATTGGGTTTATTGACAACGACAAGGCTTATTTCTATCATAACTATACAAAAAGGCAATATATAGGAGCGGATGCCATAGACAGCCGTGTAGACCTTATAAAAACCGCCTGTGGCATGGATGATCGGCTTCTTAGATTCTGTGTTGATTCGGGAACCCATGGAATTGTCATAGAAGGCATGGGTAGAGGCAATATCCCACCGACAATGGTTCCCGGAGTTGAATATGCATTGTCCAAAAACATACCCGTTGTCCTTGTATCCCGCTGCCTTATGGGAAAAGTGCTGGACAGCTATGGATACCCCGGGGCAGGCAAAGAGCTTACAAACAAAGGTGTGATCCTGGGAGACAATCTGCAGGGTCAGAAGGCAAGAATAAAACTCATCGTAGCATTGGGTCAGACTAAGAACCCTGCTGAAATAAAGGATATATTTGAAAAGAACTACTATTAATAATCTGTTGTGAACGTTGTAATCCTGAACGCGGTGAAGGATCTTAAAAATTCTTCACCGTATTCAGGATTATATTATTTTACCATATCATTATAAATAAAAGTACCATGTCATACTGAAGGTCGCAAAGTACTTTAAGATCCTTCAGTCGTTCCTCCCTCAGGATGACACCCTCTGCTTTCTTACAATGACTGTGGATTCCCTGAACTTCCCCCTTATAGCGAGAGATTTTTTACTACATATTCATATATCTCATTATGGATGTCCTCTATGCTCCTCAGACAATTGTCCGCAATGCAGCCGATCCTCTTCCAGCCGTATTTGTCGGCTATCTTGCAGGCATTCATATACGTCTTCCTCAGATACTCACTGTCACTTTCATGTATGTCCTTTTTGGACCCTCCGGTTATCTTATTATTACGGTTTTGCATCAATCCGCTGCTGATAACTGTTGGAACATCAAGAAACAATACCATATCCGGAATAGGCAGCCCCAACTTGTTAAACTCAAGATCCCAAAGCCAATCCAGATAATCATTTCTTTCAGATTCATCATCTATCTTTGATGCCTGGTGTACCATGTTGGAGGTTGTATACCTGTCTGCCAGCACTATGCCGCCGTTCTCGTAGAATCGCTTCCATTCTTTCATATAGGAGGCATAACGATCCACCGCAAAAAAAGTTGAAGCAGCGTAAGCATTTACATCATCAGGCTTGTATCCAAACTCACCATTCAGGTACATTTTCACCAAGGCTGATGAATTACTTTTATAATTAGGGTATTCTACCTTCCTTATGCTATACTTGTCCATTTTAAGCCTGCTAAATAGCTTTTTGGTCTGAGTAGCCTTTCCGCTGGCATCACTGCCTGCCTCAATAATTATGAGCTTCCCCTTCATATTTCTTCTCCTTAGTAGAAATGCTTTTTGTATATAATCCAAAATACTTCTGATGCAGCAAAGTGCACCGCACTATAACTATCATCAGAAAATGTCCCAATCAAAGCAATTCCTGAATTATAACATCTCTATCATTTTATATATGACTTTCTTCACCTTTTCATTATTCTCACTGAACACCCTATATACCTCTTCCTCTGTAACAGGTTTAATGTCCTCATTGCCTTCAAGGCCGGCATCATAATCGGTAATAAGCGAAATATTAACATAGGGTATTTCCAATTCCTTTGCCAGCATGCACTCAGGGTATTGAGTCATATTCACTACTTCCCAACCCATCTTGCTGAACCATCTGCTTTCCGCCTTTGTAGAAAACCTTGGTCCTTGTATAACGACTACCGTACCTCTTTTGTGTACATTGACTCCTGATTCCTCGCATACCTTGATTGCAAGATTTCTCAAATGCTCGTCATAAGGTTCTGCAGGACTTATATGCCTTACCTCAGGACCTTCAAAGTAGGTGTCTTCCCTTCCCCATGTCCTGTCCACGAACTGGTCGCATACCACAAAATCTCCCGGCTTGATGTCAGCCTGAAGACTTCCTGAAGCCGTAGGAGCAATGATATACTTTACTCCTAGCATTTTCATAGCATACAAATTAGCCCTGAAGGGTATCATATGGGGGGGGAATGAATGCTCCTTACCATGTCTGGGTAAGAATGCCACAGTCTTATCCCCAATTTTTGCAAGGGCAATTTTCTCGCTTGTTTTTCCATAAGGTGTTTCAATTTCAATCTCTTCAACATTGTCAAGAAAGGTGTAAAAACCTGAACCTCCGAAAACTCCTATATCGGCTTTGTAATTCATATTTGTTCCTCCTCGTATAACACATTTATGCTAATATAATATTACTATAATCAACCATCCCAGACAAGCCGGAGATAGCTGCAAAATAGAAATAGCTGCTTATGCAGCCATTTCTATTATTCTATTCCTTCTCTTTTTCCTTTTCCTTATCATGCTTTTCTGTTGTGACCAGTTCAGGCTCAACCCTATCAAATACAAGATCTACAGGTTCTTCCTTTGTAGGTAGGATCGAAAATATCACTTCGTTTTTTTCATTTATTATGGATAGCTCCTGAGATATCTCTATGTCAGCCACCCTCAACACCTGGCCTACTCTGTACTTTGAAGCATCTACAGTTATTGCCGGAGGTATCTTCTCTACCTCTCCCTCCACTTCAATACCGGTCATTTGCTTATTTATTACCCAGCCGTTCTTTTCAACCCTCTCACCATTCACTACCAAGATCGGTACCTCTGCATGGATTATCTCATGCAATGTCACAGGTTGAAAGTCAACATGTATAAGATGCTGCTGCAGATGGTCCCTTTGTACCTCTTTTATGACTGCAGGTATCTCATTTCCATCAATATTCAGCTTGACAATCACATTTTCTCCGTTCTTTGCTATTAGGTTACTCAGCTCGTTTTCATCTACCTTAAGCAGTCTTCCCTTTGTTCCCTTTTCGTAAAGTATTGCCGGAATGCAGTTTTCCCTTCTCAGCTTTCTTGTCTGCTTATTTCCGTGTCCTGTCCTATTATTAACACTTAACCCAACGTTCTTCATAAAAAACCTCCATAAATGATCTTCATCTATGGAGTATACCCGATTATTCCAGTATTTAAACATAATTATCCTGCGCATTGCCATTCAGCCGCGTACCATGTGCATTCGACCGGACTTCAGAGTCCTGCTTCATGCATTAGGCACGCAGCACAAAGCGCAAGGCGAAAAAATCATCATCTCGGCTTGCATATTATCTCCTGTACCCTGGTGTTAAGAATATCCTTAGCGTGCGCAGGTTTGATAATCACTGCAGTATCCGCTCCTCTTCCTGTCCCGCCCACAGCTATGACACTCTCACCGTAGGGTATCATTCCGGAATCCAATGCCATAACAGCTATCTCCACACATACTTTCACCCCTTGACCGAACATTCTCAGAGCATTAGCTATAACCTCCACAGGGTTTATCCCTCCGAATTTAGCGCTCAACGCTCTTTCCGCTCCTGAAAGCACGTGAGTGGTAGTAAGCACTTTCACTCCTTGTGCTGTCAGCTTCTCCCTAGCTTCCGGAGTCATTTCATTTGTACCTGGCAGTCCAAAGCCATACACATGAGTCACACATGTGATACTCAGTCCGCTGCCTACGAAATATCCGACTGTATCCCCTGTGTTTGAGGCAACAACAATGTGCTTTATGTTGTTCTCCTTTGCAGCTCTTATTGCCAATTCAACTACCCTTTCAGTGTTGTTCCTGCCTTCCTCATTAAAGTACATAATACACCCTCCTATCAAAATAATTTCATGTTGTATACAAAAACGTTCATTTCCCTGTATCTCTTGCTCAGGAATTCAAAGTTATTAAACTCCAAGACATTTATCAGCTTTTCGTCCATAGGTGCCATTATCTCATAGTATTTCATTCCTGACTCAAATGACTTATATTCTGCAAAATCCACCAGCTCTTTCATTGATGCCATATCTCCATCAATAAAACCTATGTTCAATCCCCCATCCTTATGGGAGTCTTCTGTCAGAATCATAACTGAAGATATTTTCCCATCTCTCAGAACTCCATACACACAATTCTCCTTCACAAGCCTGTCTACAAGCTCGTAGGTGGCTTTTCTGAAGGTCCAGCCGTAGCTTATATAACCGTTGGACATATAATAGGCATTGCCTCTTGTTATAAGATCCCAGGCCGTGGCAGTACTCATTATATTGACTACTGTTATGGGACCTTTAGCTATTGTATCTGTACTCTCAAGCACTTTGGACCCGTATGTGAAATATCCGTCCTTGCGGAATCCCAATCCTTCTGCAATATGTATGCTCTCCTTGCTTCCCACATAGGCGCTGAGACCGATGCTTTCCACACCTTCCGATCTTGCCCTGCTGATAAAATACTGTGTGATTGCCTTTCCAAAGCCCTGATTGGCATAGTTTTCATCGACCCTTATACCTTCCAGCCAGGCAACGGAGTCGCTGTGCTTTGTGTATTTTGCAAAGCCTACTATTACTCCGTCCTTTTCCCCTAATGTGAATTCTCCCTCCTGATCCTTCACCCATTCATCAAAAACAAACTCTATAAAATCATTGCCTTCCCATATCTTTGATGAAATCTCCAGTATCCTGGCCTTATCATCCTGTGCTGCCATTCTGAACCTGAACATCAGACCCCTCCTCACCATACTAGTATTCATGTGTTTTATTCTTTATCTTTGCTGCGAAATCAGCCGATGTAATCCCCATTTATAAATCAATATGATAAAAACCTGTTTCCCAAGTATCTTTTTATAAGCTCCGGATCACTCTCCAGGTCAAGTAAAATGGATTCCCTATCAGAATCATCAAACACAACCTCAACAGCAGCATCTCCCTTTAGAAACTGCTCTGCAACTGTTTTCTCGTCCACCTCTCTGTATTGTACCTTCTTCCGTGCTTTTTCAGGTTTGTTGAATTCCCTTGCAAAAAAGCTTCCAGAAATTCTGATTATTCTCAAGTACTTCACAATATTCCTCCTGTCTATATTCTATATACATCCGGCACCCTGTCCGAAAGAACATCCATCCTTTTACGCACTTCCTCGATCTTTGAAAGCTCAAGCTCAACACTTATTATCTGCTCGTTGTAGTCTGCCTCTTTAAGCACTTCCCCCCATGGGTCTACAACAGCTGAGCCTCCCGCAAAAGTATCCCCTTTATCCTTACCGGCTCTGTTTGCAGCTGCAACAAATATCTGGTTCTCTATTGCCCTTGCCTTAAGCAGCGTATTCCAGTGCTCCAATCTGGCAGCCGGCCATTCAGCCGGAACAAACAAAACTTTTATACCCTGCAGTACCAAGCTTCTTACCAGCTCCGGGAATCGCAGGTCATAGCATATTATCAGTCCGCACCTGATTCCATCCAGCTCAAATATGCAGTGCTTGCTGCCTGCCTTAAGGCACGTATGCTCATCCATAAGCTTGAAGAGATGTATTTTCTCATATTTTGCAGCTACATTCCCTTTTTTGTCCACCACATAAGAAGTGTTCCTTATTCCGCCGTCATCTCCCTTGTCTGCAAATGAGCCTGCAATAATGTTAATACCATAATCCAGGGAAAGACTTCTTATCATGTCAAGAGTAGGTTTGCCCTGTATATCACATAGCTGCTCCAGTCTGGAAAGCTCATACGCCGTAGTCCACATTTCCGGAAGAAGGATAATATCAGGCTTGTCAGAGGCGGCCTTTTTTATGAGCTCACTGGCTTTTTCTCTGTTCAGCTCTGGATTGCCCTCGGCAATATCCATCTGTACTATAGATATCTTCATTCTATCCATAAATATTCACTTCCTTTTTTATAAAAGCCTTATGATATCATTATCAAAGCAAGTTTTTAGATTTAACTCCTTAATACATCCGTCAAAATCAACCCTTATCCTGGTGCCTTCCTTACTGTCAATAACCCCCTTTATTATGCCGTTGTAGTATATCTTATGATACACCCTGCGGCCTTCATGAACCTGACTTCCATAATCAATACCCCTCCGAAGTTCCTCTACAAAGCGGGAAGCCTTTACCGCTTTGCCGTATCTGCGTTTTGGTATGCTTATATAAAGCTCACTTTTTGCCCTAGTCATTGCCACATAAAAGAGCCTTCGTTCCTCTTCAAAATCCTCGTTATTAGAACCATCCCGCATATAAGGGGCAAGCCCTTCTACGGACCCGCAGATAAATACGGTATCGAATTCAAGTCCCTTTGCCTTATGCATGGTCAGCAGCTTCACATTATTGCCTCTCAGACCTGTGAACTGCTTTTCGGCAAGTTTCTCTACAACTTCTTCTACATGTTGCATATACAGCAGGATACTACTGCAAGTCGCAGTGGAGCTTTCTATTTCTGCAACAGTCTCCATAAGCCCCTTTACGCTGATTCCTTTAGCAGCCGCATATTCCTTGATGTACTCGTCATAACCTATGACATTCCTTATATATTTTACTGCATTATGAGGATCCATGACTCCCAATCTCTTCAGATCAGTTCTGAGCTCCATAAGGCTGTTTATCTGCATCCTGTTAAGATTGCTCTGGTTCATTATGCTTTGAAGGAAGTCTCCTCCTGCTTTTTCCGCTTTCGCCATGGTATCTTTGCTTATATAACGCTTAGGTCTGTTTATTATCCGCATTATATCCCTGCTGCTCCCCAAGCCTGTTCCAAGTTTGAGATAGCTTATGATATCCCTGAACACCCAATGATTGTAGATGGATGCTGTTCCATCAAGGGTCATAAAAGGAATCCCCATATCCATAAATGCATCAATGACTGCTCTTGATTGGAGATTGGTCCTGTATATTACAGCAAAGTCAGAATAATCTCTTCCGCCTCTTGTCATCTGTTCTATTCTCTTGGCAATAGCTCTGGATTCCTCTTCAAAATCCTCTGCTTCGTAGGTTATCGGAAGGCTTCCCTGCTCGTTGACTGACTTAAGCTCCTTGGGGTATCTTTTCTTGTTGTTGTTAATGACTGTCATGGCAGAGTTCAGTATGTTGCTTGTAGTTCTGTAATTGCTCTTAAGATATATCTTGATACATTCAGGATACAGCTTCTCAAAGCTCAGTAGTATATCCGGAGCTGCACCTCTGAAGCCATAGACAGATTGGTCATCATCTCCTACCACAAAGATATTGTCATAGGGCTTTGATATTAACCTTATTGTCTCATATTGAAGAATGTTTATGTCCTGAAACTCATCCACAAGTATATATCTGAACCTGTTTCTTACTTCCCTCAGTATCCCTGGATTGTCTCTCAACAAGCAAAGGCAGTCAAACAGAATATCATTATAATCAAATTTGCCTGACTGCTGCTTAAATTGGGAGTACTCATCCATTATGCCCTTCAATTGTCTTATATCACAAAAATCAGGTATATAGTCCGATATATCGGACATAGTACTTACAATATATTCCATGTCACTTATAATACTCTTTATCTGCTCTTCATCCTCTGAAAAATCCACCCCAAGCCTCTTTGCAATATTTCTTATCATATTAAATTTCTGGTTTTCATCAAGCAGGTCTTCCAGTTTATAGCCTCTATACTGCCTCAGCAGTTTGAAAAAGACTGAATGAAAGGTTCCAAAGCTTACTTCCCTTGCACTTTGAGAGGGAAAGAGTCTGAAAAACCTCTCCTTCATCTCGTTGGCCGCCGCTTTGGAAAAAGTGGCAACCAATATGTTTTCCGGGGATACTATTTTCTTTCTTATCAGATTGATTATTCGTGATGTTATAACAGTTGTTTTTCCTGTTCCCGGACCTGCCAGGACCATACAAGGCCCTGCTTCATGCCTGACTGCTTCCAGTTGTTCATTGTTCAATCCCTTTAAATAACTATCCATCAAATTACCCTTACCTTTTTTATCTCACAAAAACAATGATTCATAATGCCCTGATTTCCTATGTCACTTACCCCATCTGAAGTAAGCCTGTTTACACTTCCTCCATTTTTAAGCCACCAGCCTTCAGTCATAAATAGAACACCCCGTGCGCCTGACTGAGATATGTCTGCAACAGCCTCCATACTTCCATATGAGTTGCACAGCTTTATAATCTCTCCTGTTGTGATTGCTTCAACTGAAGCATCCTCCTGCTGAATATTATAAATACATTATAGCATTCCTCCCTTTATCAGGGGAATCATATTTTCGTTTTAGTACTCGTAACTTCCAATGTGTTAAACTGAAATTTTTATAAATTTTCGTTTTTGGATTGTTATCCCGTAAAAAAAAGAAGTGCACATCCGGTGTGCACTTCTTTAAATACTAAAGTTCTTTTCCTTTATTATAAGCTTTGATATTGATATCAACCAGCTTTGGCTTGATTGTTTCCCTGATGATTTCCTCCCAGTCGATCTCATCAAGCTTCAGCGCTTTTACTAAAGCACCCAGGAGCACTATGTTCTGTGTCTTAATATTACCTATTTCTTCAGCCACTTTAGCTGCGTCAACGACTACAGTCTCAAAAGCCTCTTGAAGTGATTCAATCAATCCCTGGGGATACTCTTCCTTGCCGCTTGCTACCGGCATTGAAGGTATCTCATAATTATTCACTACAACAACACCGTCAGGTTTGAGATACTCTATCCATCTCACAGCCTCCATCTTTTCGAAGGATACAAGTATATCTGCCTGGCCTCTCCCTATTATTGGGGAATATACCTTTTTGCCATATCTAACCTGTGTGGTAACGCTTCCGCCTCTTTGAGCCATACCATGGACTTCAGACATCTTTACGTCATAACCGGCTTTCATAAGTCCTGCGGTCAATATCTTACTGACAAGGATGATACCCTGTCCGCCGACGCCAACCAATAATATATTCTTAGTATCGCTCATATTATTCACCAACCTTCTCTATAGCATCAAATTTGCATACCTGCATGCAGACCTCGCAGCCCACACACATTGACTGGTCAATATATGAGGCTCCGTCTTTAAAGAACACTGCCGGACACCCTACCTTCAAGCACATTTTACATTTCTTGCATTTCTCAGTCACTACTCTGCATTTTGTCTTAAAAGGAGGCAATCCTTTTATAAGGACACAAGGCCTCTTAGTTACTATGGCATAAGGCTCCTTGCTGTTTGCAGCCTCTTCCACAGTCTCATCCATTGCCTTAAGGTCACAAGGATCTACCACTTTGACAGTCTTGTAGCCTATGACTTTGAGCATTTCCACAGGATCCACCTCTACGGCAGTCTCACCCATCAGAGTCTTTCCTGTACCCGGATTCTCCTGGTGTCCTGTCATACCTGTGATTCTGTTGTCAAGCACTACAGGAACCATTCTGCCCTTATTGTAGATAATATCTATAGCTCCGGTTATTCCTGAATGGAAGAAGGTCGAGTCACCCAATACCCCGAATACCTTCTTATCATTGCCTGTCGCTTCGAAAGCTTTTGCCATACCCATTCCGGCACTAAAACCTGCTCCCATGCATATACAAGTATCTGTTGCCCCTAGTGGTGCCGCGCCTCCAAGGGTATAGCAGCCGATATCACTTGTGACAACTGTATTCTTTTTCTTTGACATTGTATAGAAGAAGCCTCTGTGAGGACATCCCGGACAAAGCACCGGAGGTCTTCCTACAACCTTTGCGTCAAGTGTCTTAACTTCACTTTCCTTATTCAACAAAGATTTGGCAACTACATCGGGGTTCAATTCATAAAGGTTCGGAATAAGCTCTTTACCTATGCATTTTATTCCTGCCGCCTTCATCTGCTCTTCCATGAAGGGCTCAAGCTCTTCAACAACGTACACTGTCTCAAACTTTGAAGCAAAGTCCTTTATAAGCTCCATTGGAAGGGGATACGTAAAGCCCAGCTTCAAGTATGAAGCTGTATCTCCGAATACTTCCTTTGCATACTGATATGCAACGCTTGCTGTTACTATACCTATCTTAGTGTTATCATTATATTCAGCCTTATTAAGTGGTGATTTGTTTGCATATTCTTCTAGTGCTTTAAGTCTTTTTTCAACTCTTGCATGAGCAATTCTTGCATTTGCAGGAGTCGCTGCGAACTTAGGCTGGTTTCTCTCATATTTCTTCGGTTCAACCTCTGTTCTCTCTCCCAGCTCAACTACTCCTTTGCTGTGGCATATTCTTGTTGTTATCCTGTACAACACTGGAGTATCAAATTCCTCACTTATCCTGTACGCCTCAGCAACAAAATCCTTTGCTTCCTGGCTGTCACTTGGTTCTACCATTGCCATCTTGGCAAACTTAGCATAATATCTATTGTCCTGTTCATTCTGTGAACTGTGCATGCTTGGATCGTCAGCTGTAACGAGGATGAATCCACCATTTACACCTAAATAGGAATAAGTGAATATCGGGTCAGCTGCCACGTTCAATCCTACATGCTTCATTGCAGCCAAGCTTCTTACACCCGCAATGGATGCCCCAATGGCTACTTCTGTTGCCACCTTTTCGTTTGGTGCCCATTCACAATAAATTGAATCCTTATATTCTACTATGTTTTCAAGTATTTCTGTACTCGGCGTTCCAGGATAAGCTGCCGCCACTTTCGCACCGGCTTCATATGCCCCTCTGGCAATCGCCTCATTGCCTGACATCAACTGCTTCACTAATATACCCCCTTATAATATAAATTAATTATTTGCTATAACACTACCAAGAGCTATAGACAATAGTTTTGACTCTGAAGAATCAGCTCTTGATACAAGTACTATCGGAACCTTTGCACCCATTATTATCCCTGCTGATTTTGCTCCTGCAAAATACGTCATGGATTTTCCGAGGGCATTTCCGACTTCATAATAAGGCACTAGCAGAATATCAGCATTCCCGCCGCCTTCATGCTTATAGCCCTTATGGGCACACGCTTCACTGCTGACTGCTAGATCCAGGGCTACCGGTCCTTGAACTGAAACCCCCATTGGCTCCCATTTGTCCTTCATTTCAGCTATCGCCTGTGCATCGACGGTTGCCGGAATTTTGGGGTTCACAGTTTCTGCCCCCGCAAGGCAGGAGGCATAGATCTTTTCCATTTTCATACCTTTGCATACTGCAACAGCATTTTCCAGTATCTGAACCTTCTGATTCAGATCAGGGGCCACATTCATGCCTCCGTCGGTTAAGTATATCAGCTTATTGTACGTCGGCACTTCATAAACCATTACATGGCTGATGAGGTTGTCTGTCCTCAGTCCAATCTCTTTATCCAGGACAGCCCTCATAATGTCGGCAGTCTGAAGGATTCCCTTCATCAGGAAATCGCCCTTACCGTTTCTGACAAGTTCGACAGATTTTCTCGCAGCTTGTATCATGTCCGGTTCATTGATGATTTCATATCCTCTGCTGTCAACAGACAATGTCTCCATTATCTCTTTTATTCTGCTTTCATCACCTACCAGCACCGGTTCTGCAAGACCCATTTCCTTTGCCTGGCTTACCGCTTTGATAACATCTTCGTCCTGGGCCGCAGCTACAACTATTTTCATCTTTTTTTGGCTCTTAGCGGCTTCCAGCAGTTCCTTGAAATTTTTAATCACTAAATCACCCCAGATTAAAAATATTTTGTATGTGTTAAAATTTTTTTGCAATATATATTTATTCTACAATACATTAAGTATTCGTTCAACCTGTAGTTATTTATTTTTTGATTAAATACAAAATTCACAATATTTATATCCCGGAATAATGGAAGCAAAAAACAAGCAAAGCCACTAACAAAAATAATAGCGGCTTTACTCATTAATGCAATTTATTTATCCAATCAAATTTAAAGAAAATCCAAAATTTCTATGTTTTGATACTGCACACAGCGCCATTTATACACATCACTTCCCACCCGAATATCGGCAGACTGCTGCTTCAGAACCGTTTCTTTTGTCTTTAGCTATATAAAACAGAAATACTGCTAGCCATGGATAACCACTTCTCATATTCTTTCCTGTACTTATTGGTAGGTTTTATGATTGTTTCTATTTTGAAATCAGGCTCTACAACAGCTCCAATAGCTGCACCCGCCGAAATAGCAGCTCCGGTAGAGCATAGATATTCAGCATTTTCCAATATTGCCAAATCTATATTGATGCATCCGGCAATAACCTCCAAAATAGGAGAAAGATTGGTACCTCCACCTGCAATAACAAGGGGACATCCTTTTTCTGCATGCTGCAGCAATACATCAGCCATACGGACAAATGTAAAGGCAACTGCCTTAATTATTGCATCCGCCAGCACATCCGGACCATCGTCCACACGCAGGCCTGTTACGGTACCGCGTAAGTCACTTGACCAATACGGCATACGTTCTCCATGTATCCACGGAAAAAACATGACATCCTTTGTATTTGATATACTTGATCCAATGTTAATTCCCATACGCTCTGCCCAGTGAAACACTGTACAGGAATTTGAGGATATACCTCCTGTAATAAAAGTATTTCTATCTACGGCAAAATTCCAAAGGCCATGCTCCTCTTCCATATCCGGTTTCTCCGAAAACACTCTTGCGGCCATTGATGTACCCAAATTTCCGCAAAAATTACTAATGCTTCTACATGCAAAGCTTGCCGCTGGTCCGTCACCAAGTCCCGGAACAACCATGGTCTTCGGAGATATTCCGAAAAAAAGACCTTCATTGATCTTTCCTACAGGCACGTCATGGGGTAATGCTTCAGGAAGCATATCGACATCCATACCTAAGCTGCTGACAAATGTAATATTCCACTTGAGGGTTTCAATATCAAATAATCCGCTTGCTGATGCAGTCACGTAATCTGTCGCCAGCTTGCCTGTTAAGAAATGGATCAGATGTTCTTTAAGTCCATATGGTACAAAGTTTTTTCTTTTTTCTTCATCAAGAGATTTCAACTTATATGCCGGAAATAGTGTATCTGCTCGACAGCCGGATCTTCTGAGAGGGTCCTGAAGGGTCTTCTCAATATTCCTATCTCTGTCCCATAGGCTGTTCCATTGATGTGCAACCCATTCTCCATCTCTGTTTTCACATACTGAATACATTTGAGTAGTTAACGCCATACTTACGATGTCAACATTCTGATATATTTCCTTTAAAGCTTTCAATAGCGTTTCCTCATATACACTAACAGGTACTACACCGGGGGAAAATTCTCTGAAGCTGCAATACTCGTATCTAAGCTCATCAGTTATTCTTCCGGTATCAAAATCAGCTAATGTTACTTTCAGAGAGCTTGTACCAACATCAAAACCTGCTATTCTTCTATTTCCTGACACTTTCTTAACCCTCCAGTGCGTTTATAGCTGCAATTGCTTCCTCAAACTCTGATTTTAACTGAACATATTTAGGATCATCCTCTGCCGGAATAGTCATAGGCAGCCTTGGATATCCGCAATCAAATCCGCGAGCTTTTAATATCATGTGTGAAGCTATAGTACTGTCAACAAATTTACACTTCATAGAGTAATCCATCATAATACGGTAAGCTTTTTCGGCTCTTTCAATGTCACCGCTCATTGTGTATCTGTACATTGCATCAATTATTTCAGGAGCATAATTGCACATTCCTGCAATCATCGTATCTATTCCCATCATTGAAAACGGAAGCCATCCTGTGGATGTTCCGATTATCGTCTTAAAATCCTTATTGTTTATCTTCGCATCGTAAAATACATTGGTAATAAAAGCGACATTCATTGAGCTGTCCTTAACACCTTTTACTCCGATATCCTGCATTTTTTGAATCATTTTCAGTGTCATTGTCGTCTTTGTAGTATTAGGATTGTTATATGCAAACACAGGTATGGAGACTGCGTCAACAATGGCTTTGTAGTAGCCAACTACACGATCCTCTGTATATGTATAATAGAAAGGAGGAACAGCTCCAACAGCATCTACCCCAATCTCTTCAGCAGCCTTTGCAAGAGCTACAGTCGATGCAGTATCTGCACATCCTACATGGGCAATAAGGAATTTACCTTCATACTCATTTGCCACTTCCCATGCAAGCTTGAATATGGCAATACGCTCATCATTTGTCATCAATGGGCCGGAACCATATGAGCCAGTAAGGAATAGGCCGTGTACTCCATTGTCAAACATCCATTTCATATGCCATCTGCATTTTTCAAAGTCAATGGTGTTGTCCTTATGGAAAAAAGTGATGTTGGGAACCAGTGAACCTCTAATCATATTAAACCTCCTCAGAAAATTATGTATGTAATTTTCATACATATTATTATTTTTGTATTTTTTTCACATCTTAAAGTTACCACACCTATACAAGGTTGTCAATGCCTATGTTTATAAATATTACATGTTCTTCATTAATTATGTAGATTATTTACATGAGTGATTTTACAACTCATTTTTCTTACTTTTTATTACAATTATGTATATATGCTACATGACGATAAGCATATTACTTTCTTACATAAACTGATTACATTCCTGCAAAAAAAGATAGCAGAATATTTCTGCTATCTTTTATCTTTAAATATAACCTATTGGGGCTTTCTATCTTATAATTTCTAATTAATACCCAAGCTCTTGTCCTATAATTATTACCTCAAATTCTGTTTTTTGTGGTCTTCTGTTTATTATTGTTGTGACACCACACATTCTTTGAGGGCTTCTGCAATCGGAACATTTCTCATTGACCGCACACGGAGTGTTGAGCTTCAACCTTCTTGCATTTTTGTATGCATTGTCTTTGATCCTTTGTAAAGCAGAATCCAAATCCTTGGTGATCTTGTTTATCCCACATACTACGCAGACCTTTTTGGGGCCGTATATCATTGCCGCTACTCTGTTTCCCGTTGCATCTGTATTAACCAGCTGGCCTTCCTCTGTAAGGGCATTTGTACTTGTAAGGTATACATCGGCATGTGCTGCATTTTCCCTTGCATTATCCATGCCTTCCGGAGTGCTTTCCAGCCAGTGGAAGAAAACCTTATTGCCCCTGTCAATCAGCTTCTCAGGCAGTCCTAAAGATTTTACAGTCATTGATCCTCCGACGCCTATCTTGGCTTCTTTGCTGATGTTATCCATCAAATAGCTTACTGCTGAATCAGAATCGTCAAAGTACACAGCTTTCATACCGTTCTTCTCCAACGCTTCCAGTGCCTTTTTTGCTGTTTCCTGCATATTATCACTCCTCACAAATGAATTAATCTTCCTAATATAAATATATAATTTTAACTGAATACAAGCAATAAGTAGTTTATAGGTCGTAGTACAATTCAAATTCCGCAGGATGGGGAACAATGCTTATCTTTTTATGTTCCTTTTCCAGCTTGTTTTTGATCCAGGTTTCGATAAGCTCTTTTGTAAATACATTTCCTTTTAGCAGATATTCATTGTCCTTCCTCAATGCATCCATTGCCTCTTCCAGACTTTTGGGAAGGGCTTTGATTTTCCTTTTTTGTTTCTCGCTTAGTTCAAATATATTCACGTCATATGGTCCAAAGCCTTCCTTCACAGGATCTATCCTATTGACGACACCGTCCAGACCGGCCATAAGCAGTGCAGAGTATGCCAGATAAGGGTTGCAGGTAGCATCAGAAGGTCTGAACTCAAACCTCTTGCTGTCAGGACTGTTGCCGTATCCCGGTATCCTGATTACAGCACTTCTGTTGGAGGTGGCGAAGCATATGCTTACTGGAGCCTCATATCCGGGCACCAGCCTTTTGTATGAATTTGTACTTGGGCTGGTAAATGCCAGTAATGAAGGAGAGTGCTTCAATAATCCTCCTATAAAGTACATTGCAGTCTGACTAAGTCCTGAGTACCCATTTTTATCATAGAACAACGGCTTTCCGTCCTTATAGAGCCACATATGTACATGCATTCCACTGCCTGCCTCACCAAACATTGGTTTTGGCATGAAAGTAGCACTCTTGCCGTCTCTTATTGCCATATTCTTCACAATATACTTGAGCAGGTAGGTCTTATCCGCCATTTCTGTCATTTTTCCAGCTTCAACCTCCAGCTCCAGCTGCCCCGGGCCTCCAACCTCGTGGTGATGATATTTTATAGGCATCCCAAGGTCTTCAAGCATAAGCGTCATCTTGCTTCTAAGATCATTGGTCAAATCATGGGGA
>JAWLHF010000076.1:0-16685 GCA_041690515.1 Clostridiaceae bacterium
TGTTTTCTGGACAATTACATTTTACAGTGAGATTTGTATGACGGGAAGAGGTTTTTGCCTCTTCCCATTATTTTGCCAATTAAAATTATACTCTAAGTTAGCTATTCGCCATGTCCTGCATCTTTATTCCATATCAATCAAAATACCTGGCAATGGCATATCTGGGCGAAAAGTCAATGTGCTTTTCCAATAGCCTGCTAAACATTCCTATGATATATCCATTGGAAACAGCACATACTATAGTGCCTACTCCCACGCCTCGGATATCGCCGAAGAATGCAAGGGACATTATCACTGCAACGGCACAGCTGCCACAGTCATATCCTATCTTGAAGCGGTTGATATTTATCCCGAACTTCGCCGACAACTCTTTAACAAATAGTTCATATACCTCAGGAGCTAAATAAGTGTGAAAAAACATTGATATCCCAAAGGAGCAGAACAGCATTCCCAGCAAGAACATCGGAATCCTTTGGCTCAGCATAACAGCAGGCACATTTCGCATAAGCCACATGAAAGCGTCCAGTACAACACCGTAGACTACAGCTGTGACAAAGGAAAAACAATGGGAAAGCTTGAACTTACCAAGAATCAGAAAAGTAACCGCCAGGAGCACTGCCTGCAGTGTGTATTCTGCCATGCCGAAGGTAAGAAAATCGAACTTAAGAGAAATCAGGTATGCCGGGGCAACTACCATTGAAATCCCCAGATTTGCCTTTTCCATCAGCGTTACCCCCATTGCAACTGCAACTATACCGATCACATAAGCCATTTCTGCAAAGTTATTTATCTTTTTCATATATACCCCCTAAAAAATAAACCGCAACTACGCTGTTTGATATAGAAACAGCAAAAGTTGCGGTTGATACAATACAATTGTATTATGCCCGGTGCTGCTTGTCAACAAGGCAATAACCAATATCAGCACCTATTTACACTTCAATGAATAATATGATAATGGATGAATTTTCAGAGGGGGTAACAGTATGTCATACTATGTAAGAGTAGAATCTGATGTGAAGGTCTATGTGGAGGATCTAAACCCCGAGGGCAGCAAGACAATACTGTTCCTGCACGGCTGGCCGGGAAGCTATAAGTTATTTGAATACCAGTTTGACCAGCTCCCAAAGATGGGATATAGGTGTATAGGCTTAGATACCCGGGGTTTTGGCAATTCGGACAAACCATGGAGAGGATATGACTATGACCGATTGGCGGACGATGTCAGATGTGTAATTGAAGCATTGAAATTACATGATATTACCCTTGCAGGACATTCAACAGGTGGTGCTATCGCTATAAGATACGCAGCCCGGCACAATAGCTATGGAGTATCAAAGCTTGCTCTTTTTGCCGCTGCAGCTCCAAGTCTTATCCAACGCCCTTATTTCCCCCATGGCCTACCCAAGGAGGCTGTTGAAAAAATAATTCAGGATACACATAATGACCGGCCAAAGATGCTGAGGGAATTTGGAGATATGTTTTTCTTCCAGCATATTTCCCAGCCATTATCTGATTGGTTTTTCCATCTTGGGCTCGAAGCTTCCGGCTGGGCTACGGCTGCAGTTGCCAACACCTGGCTTGGGGAAGAACGCTTATTCTCTGATCTTGCAAAAATAAATATTCCCACTTTAATCCTTCATGGTATCCATGACAAGGTCTGCCTTTTCCCATTGGCAGAAGCGCAAAGGCAGGGTATCAGGAATTCAAGGCTTGTGCCATTTGAATACAGCGGACACGGCCTCTTCTATGATGAGCGAGACAGGTTCAACAAGGAATTGATACAGTTCATTGAAGAATAGATAAATGTACTATGAAAAATTTGGATACCATTCTATTTTTTAGAGGGTTACTCCCCTTAAATATGTTACAATATATATGAGCGAATATTCACTCACCATCGGCTTCTGCCAAATGTAAATCATATTTTAAGGGGTGATATACATGACATTGTTGAAGAACGGACTGATTTATGATGGCTCCCCAAATCCTCCATTTTATGGAAGTATCATAATCTCAGATGACAGAATAACCAAGGTCAGAAAAGAGGACATTGAGAGCTATGAAGGAGAAGTAATTGACTGTACCGGACTTGTCATTGCACCAGGTTTCATTGATGCCCACTCCCACAATGACTTTTATACTACCTACGAGGATAATCTCCAGTACTTCCTCCCATTTGCAGAACAGGGTATCACATCAATGATAACCGGTAACTGCGGATTTTCTCCGGCTTGCTATGCAAAAGATACACAGTACAGGGAATTGATTGGCGGGGGATTGTTTACCACCTATCCGGCCGATGCGGATTTTTCTGATCTGGAAGCATGGATTGGCAGCAGTCATCAAAAGACCCCCCTTAATATTTTCCCCTTGATAGGCCATGGTACGGCAAGAATAGGCATAAACGGAAAAAAATCCGGAAAACTGACGGAAAACCAATTACACTCCATGCTTAAGTCCATTGAAGAATGCTTGAAGGAAGGAGCATATGGTGTTTCTTTGGGCCTGATGTATGAGCCGGGGCTTTATGCTCCTTATGAGGAGCTGCTTGAGATTGCCCGACTGGTGAAAAAGTATGACAGGATCTTAACTGTACATAACAGAGCGCAATCGAGGGTTTCCACCTCCTACAGCCCTCCAATAGGCGGAAGGGCGCACAACCTCAGGGCAATTGACGAGATGATTGAGCTTGCCAAGGCTACAGGTGTAAGACTGCAGAACTCTCATCTGATTTTTGTCGGCCAGAAAAGCTTCGATACGGTAGATGAGACCCTTGAAATGATAGATGATTGTAATAGGGAAGGCTGCGATTTTGGTTTTGATTTGTATTCACCTACCTATGGAGCATCCATTATCACTGTTATCCTCCCGGGTTGGTACCTGATGCTGGATGAAAAAAAGCGAAAAAGCGCGGCTGTAAAAATGAGACTGTGGGCAGAAATCCTAGTAGCAAGAAAAGCTCTAGGCTTAGATTTTGATGATATACTCATATCTGATGGGGCAGGCTGTATCAATGAATACGAAGGTATGTACATAAGTGAAATTGCTGAGAAGCTAGGGCAGAGTCCTCTGAGAACCTATATCGATTTGGTGGATAGAAGCGATGGCAAAGCCGGAGTATATATAAAGAAATACTCAAACGAGGATATCATCAGGAAGCTTCTCAGACATGACAAATCCATATTAATGACAGATGCATGGTTTCAACCCAGGGGTGTTCAAAACGGGGCAGCTTATTACGGAATGGTCAAATTCCTGCTGATGGCTGGAAATGAGGACTTCCCCCTGGAGGATATTATATATAGAATGACTGGAAAAACCGCACAACGATATCAGATAAAGGACAGAGGCTTCATTAAGGCAGGAAATTATGCGGATATAACAGTACTTGACTTGAAGAAACTGAGAATAGATGAGCAGGATATCAAAAAACCTGAAGGAATCAAATATGTGTTTATAAATGGTAAAAAGGTTATTGATAAGGGTCAGACAAATTGCAATCTGCTAAGTAATGCAGGGATAATAGGCTCACTTAAATAATAAAAGGGGTATGAGGACAGAAACCTGTCCCCATACCCTTTCTCCTTGTCCATCCTACTCAAGAACCATCATAAGAAAACCACAGAAAGCAGCATTATTAACCCGCAATGATGCCTCAACCTCCCGCTTCATTTGATTTATCTGTTCCCTATAAGCCGAATAGAATTCAAAGGTAGGTTTGGGACTGTATTGGAGTCCTTCCAGTTCAAAGTATTCGATGACACCTTTTACAGTGGTAGGCTTTAAGAACACCTCCACATCCGGTCTGTAATATACCGGGCAAACTGTCAGCAACGGCCATTTTGCCAGCTTGTATTCGCTGAGCAAGCCGCACATCAGCTTAAAGCCCGACTCCTGATCCCCATGTAGAAACTCCTTCAATCCATGGGCTAATAGCTCTTTTTCACTATCGCTGAGAGTTTTTATAAGGTCTCTGAATTTTGGTTTTTCAAAAACTGAAACCATTGATGACTGACTTACAACCTTGCCCATGGATTCGATAATTTTACCAGAGCTTTCAAACTGTTCCACTGCAAAGCTGTCCTGTGCCAGCTTGTTCATCTTTTCCACCTTATGCTTCTTTGAGATTTCAAGAATCAAAGGGTCTGAAAAGCCCCCCGGATATCTCATAAGAAACTTCTCTTCTGCACCTTTGAGCTTTGATTTGTTCATTGCTTCATCTCCCTTTGTTCCAGCAATATATTGTTAAAGTGATTATGCTGTAAAAAAAAGACACCTGTTATACATATTCTATCATAACAAGTGTCTTTGTCTACCGGTTTTATTGATTATACAAGTTATTAACGGTAATATCTAATAACTGACTATCTGTAGCGCCTGCACCATATTTACACCTTAAACACACTGATACTCTCCCTTAAAACAGCCACAATCCGGTTCAGATTTTGTGCAGTGGATGATACATCCTCAGATGAAGCATTCAACTCTTCTGATGAAGCGGCAACTTCTTCAGTTGATGCTGAATTTTCTTCCGTTACAACACTTACTTTCTCTGCCATTTCCATAACTGCATCTTTTGCCCTCTGGATACCTGACACGGCATCATAGGTATTGTTCATTCGGGGGGCAATGTTTTCTATGGATACCAATATTTCATCAAAAGTCTTGACTGTATTATCAACAAATGCGATTTGCTCAGCAACAGATTCTTCTACTTCCTTAGATGTCTTTATTACATCTTCAGTATCCTTATTAACGGAGTTTACTAGTGCAGTAATCTTATCCGTTGATTGTTTAGATTCTTCTGCAAGTTTTCTTACCTCTTCTGCTACTACAGCAAAACCTCTGCCGTGTTCACCTGCCCTTGCTGCTTCTATTGAGGCGTTAAGTGCCAATAAGTTTGTTTGCTCTGAAATAGATGATATTAATCCTGTTATACCGCTGATTTCTTGTACAGAATGTGTTAATGCCCCTATTTTTTCAACAACCATATGAAATAACTGCTTAATCCCATGGATAGACTCTACCAGCTGATCCATCTCTTTCTTTCCTACAGTGGCTTTACTTTCTGTAGCAACAGTTTCGTCTTTAACACTTTCCAATTCTCTATTTACATTCTTTATATTATCAGTAAGCTGTGCCAGTGCATCCAATATACCTGACAAATCCCTTGCTTGCTTTGAAGCACCTTCTGCCACCTGATCCATAGTAGCGGATAATTCCTGACATGACGCTGTCATTTCCTCCGCTGTTGCTGCTAAATGATCTGAGCTTGTACTGACTTCTCTTGATTTTTCATCAATATTTATTATCATTTGCTATATTGATTCCTGCATGAATTTGAGCGAATCTGCAATTACACCAAATTCATCTTTTTTCTTGGTAATGTCATCAGGCAGGTCAGATTGAAAATCCCCTGCTGCAATTTTAGTTATATAATCTTTCATAACATCGATTGGTTTAATCACAAATATCCTAATTGAGTAAAATGAAACTACTATCCCTAACAAAAGAGCTCCTGCCATTGAAGCAAGATTTGCAAAATTAGTATCAATAGACTCATTTTTAATGGCAAGATCCAATAAAAATGTTCTTCCACCAATGATTATTACAAGCATAATCATAAAGGAAATTGTTAATTTTAGCTGCAGACCAAATTTGATTCTTTTAACATTGAGTTTTTGTTTTACCACCAGCGCAACCCCTTCCAATAATTAACATTGTTAATATAATAGTGCATTACCAATATATGTTTATGATAATACATAATTCGACATATTTCTACAAATACCTTTACGGAAACTAACTTTATTTTTTTGATACCTGCCTGAGTCATAAGTAACTCGCATAATAAAAGGAACGATCCGCTTTGCCCTTCATATATGAAAGCAAAGGAATCGTTCCTTTATGTCGACTAGACCAGATCATCGTTTTGTGGTCATAAGCTTTTCACCTCTCGTAATCATTCAATGGTAGTTAAAAGACTAGTCCGGCTGCACCAGTGCCTTATGCCTGCTTACGCATTATTTCATAGAGCTTCCTCCTGTCGCGGCAATAATATAAATACCTTTGTAAATCGCAGAGCGAAGGGTAAATCCATCATTAAAGACAGTAGTTTCTACAGTTTCCAAATTATTAATATTGCTTAATTATATAATAAGTATATACAAATAAAAATCAGAACAAAAATCTCCAGAGGGTATTGAGTGCAGAATATTGCATAAGCTTTGGCTGATGAGCCGGATACAGGGAGCGACAGCGGTTTGCTGGATATTTGATATCCAGGAGTTTGCTGCTCTTTTTCAGTTCTTTCCGGTTGTTATTTTCAAAATAGCCCAGCGGCCATCTATAACAACGGGAGCAATGCCTTCACTAAAAACACGTGCTGTATCAAAAATATATGGTACAACTACCTCACCTGCTGTGTTGATATAACCATATTTATAAGGTCCGTATTCTTCCGTAGGTAACACGTATGCCAATCCTTCCCTGAATTCACCGACATATCTGTAAATACAGGGAACTACCAGATCACCTGTTTTGTTCATATAACCGAATTTCCCGTTTTGAGATACATATGCCATGCCTTCGCTGAATTTTCCTACCTCGTCATATATTGTAGGGATAACCAGTTTTCCTGCAGTATTTACAAAACCATACTTCCCGTTTTGAGATACATATGCCATGCCTTCGTGAAAGTCCCCTACCTGCTCATAAATATAAGGAACTACAACTTCGCCTTTGCTATCGGAATAGCCCCATTTACCATCACGGTACAATGGGTTTAACACATCCTTACTAAAAAAATCGTCTTCGTCAACATATCCGGATACTACATTACCTGAAGTATCTATAAAAAATCCTTCACCGGCTTTATAAACCCATGCAACTCCATTCTTGAAATCCCTAATATTTTCATAGATGCAGGGGGCGATTTGTTTTCCGGTGCTATCAATGAATCCAAATTTGCCGTCTTTCTCCACTATGGCAATACCCTCCGAGAAAGCTACTATAGTATTGTAAATACAAGGGAGAACAACTTCTCCGGAGGTATTTATAAGACCGTATTTTCCGTTACTACAAACTGCTGACACACCATTATTGAAGCTCGACATGCTCTCATAATTGTTGTTAAAGGGAATCACCAGCTTACCGGAGGTGTCTATAAATCCAGTTTTATCCAATTCTAGATTCCTGACTGCGGCCAGACTTTCACTGAAGCTGTACACTTCAATGGAGCTTTCGTAATCATAATCTAAATCCAGCATTGTCAGCTGCCACTCACCATCTGCAGCTGCAAAGGTTGCCTGTATAGTGTGGTCAGAGGTGATATCCCGGAAAGTATATTCTGATAATGGCCCCATGCTTTTGCCATCGATAACTACATCTGTTATTTTCAGGCCGCTTTCTGGAGTAATTTTAAAGGTGCGGCTTTTGTTTTTCAGGATTCTTATATTCCCTGAAGGTAATATTTTCCCGCCTCTGCCTGCCCAGGTGGCAATTGTATATGAAGGGGCCGCCGAGGGTAATTCTGCTGCTATAAAAGTATCGCTGATTTCACTGCTTTTATAGTATATGGTACCGTTTATAATCTCCATATTTACTATATAAGCTTTTCCTACAGTGTCTGACAGTGGAAACTCAGGGGGAGTAACAGTGCAAACCAGCTTCTCGTCCTTACCATAGGTATTTATAGAAAATATCTTGTTATTTGTGTTGTAGTACAGCCTGTCGTTGTATGAGGCGATGCTGGTATAGCCTCCCTTCCATTTGGTCTTATATGAATTGCCATCATCTTTATAGGTATAATTTTGCGGCTTTACAGAAAAAACTGTCTCATGAGTATCAGTTTCAAAGCTGTACTTCGTGATCAACCCTACATCTGAAATTTTGCTATAGTCGTTTATGGTAAAGCCATCCTGATATCTTGAGTTTATGATGCCGCGATCAACATAATACCAATGTTTGTCAATGTAATGGAGGTATGACTCAACATTAGTCCAAAAGGCATCATCATACTTGGTGCTGGTGGCAGCTGTATTTCCGTCCCAGGCATAATGCCCTGTGGCGGCTATCCCTTTATCACTGAGCAGGAAATTTCGGTGTGTATTGTTGGAATCATCCCATGTAACGTCAACATGATACCAATCACCATCAACGTTAATCATATTCCAGGCATGGTTCATTGCAGTACTTGTGACGATGATGCAGGGAATTCCCAACTGCTCCATAATGTACTTATAGGCTTGAGTATAGGCTTCGCATACTCCAAACTTATTTACCATGATACCGTATGCGGTGTAGGCATCACTCGGATCAACTTCGAAATCATTCGTACGGCGGCCGTAATTATAGTTCATAATGAAGTATTCGTGTACCGCAAGCGCCTTTTCCACATCACTCATGGCAGGATCAATGCAGCTCAGAATGTTCTGCACTTCCTCCTCAAATTCCGGTAATCGGCCAGGATTTTCGAGAGCCAAAACACTGACTGTGCCTAAAGCAGTTAAAATAACTAATGTCAGTAATACCATAATGATTAGTTTTTTCATTTTAAATATCCCCCTGTATTTTATATAGGAAGCATTTACTACGCACTTATTTCATAAGTTCAATACTTTCTATAGTAAATCCTCCCATACTATACATATTGTACAATTAGTTTTGATATTAGCATGCGGGGATAAAAATGAAAAATAAACAAGTTAGGTGCCGGGGAAAGCTCCGAAAAACGATTGACACGAAATAAATATACAACACAAAAAATAAATATACAAAACAAGGGGTTGACAGGTTAGGTGCCGGGCTGTTAACTTTTAACTTATTAACCTCAAAAACAGTTAAGACGGTTATTTTGCTTTTTATAATTCAGCAAAAGTAACCGTCCGCTAGTTTTATTAAATTGACAAGTTGACAGACCGGCATGAAACTCACCTATCCGTTCTTGGATTTCCGAAGCTGCTCTACAAATACATCCACAACATTTTTATCAAACTGCGTGCCTCTGTTGGCAAGCAGCTCACTAATAGCTTCGTCCCCAGTCATAACTTTTTTTCGATATGGCCTGACGCTTGTCATGGCATCATATGCATCTGCAACGCACACAATCTTTGACAGCAAGCTGATCTGGTCTCCTTTCAGCGAATTAGGATACCCCTTTCCGTCAATCCTTTCATGATGCTCATATACTATTCTCCTGCAATTATCAAGAAAACGCAGTTCCTTCAGGATTACATTCCCGATTTCAGGGTGTTTTTTCATAAGCATATAATCCTGTTCACTGAAGCTGCCTTCCATATTCAATACATTTTCCGGTATGCCGATTTTGCCGATGTCGTGCAAAATACTGCCGAATTTGAGATCACTAATGCTTTCCTCATTCAGATTCATTGCCTTGGCTATCATAATTGAATACTCTGTGACCCGTTCACAATGTCCGCCGGTGTATGAATCCTTTGCTTCAATTGCAGTGGCCAATGCGCGTACTGTTTCAAAGTAGCTTTTCCTGTTTTCCTGCAGCAAGGCTGTCAACTCTTCGTTCATTGCTTCAGTCTCTTCATATAAAGCCGTAATTTCTTCTTTCTGAGAGTATATTTCCTTGTTCTTTTCTTCCAGCTTCCTTTCATTATTGTATCGCTCAGTCAGAAGATTTTGAATCTCCCGTGCCATATTCTCAAACTGCCTGCTTAACTTTTCAAATTCATAATTTGTCTGAATATCCAAGTGGACATCAAAATTACCTTCGGATACCTGATCTATACTGGCAGTAATCTCTTCAATAGGCTTTGTAATGCCCTTTGATTTATGCAGTCCAAAGGAGCCTGAAACCAAAGCGCCAAGTAAAATAATCCCCCCTACGACTAACTGGTTATTCCCCAGCTTTTCCTGAAGTTCAATATCATTATATATAATTTCTACAACATTTCTCTCATTTGCACCCTTTGCACCTATTATCTGGTAAGGTACAAACTGGTAATAGGCTTTTCTGCCGTTGAATTGTCCAATAGTTTCCACTGTTTTCATAGTTTCAATAGCTTCATTGAAATAAGGCATGTATTCCGGTTGTACCTTGATATTCTCACCACTGGGATCTTTTTTGTAAGAAATTCCTTCATAGTCAAATAGAATTACATCATCAACAAAATCGTTTTCTGCGACAACCTTTTCTTCAAATTTGTCAAAACCTATATTTTTCAGCATATCTTCATTTGGTTCAATTGGTGTGCCTGTTTCAAAAATGTATTTTCCGTCAGCAGTCGCCATATAACAATATTTCGTCATGACCGACCCTCTCAGCGACAGACTCATTCTCGCCGCAGTAATAACCTTGCTATCACGAACGCTTTCAAGATACTGAACAAAATCAGGCCAAGCTGAAAAATCCAGGCCTATGTCCTTGCCATCTGTAGCAGCCACCACTATGTTTTCACTATTGATTATGTACAGGTTGATGTCCTTTTTGTCGGCTATGTATGGATGCAAATCAAAATCAATATTGCCCCTGGAATTATACTCCTTCACCACTTCTTCAAGCACCTGCTTTGCTTCCGCCTCCAAAGGCAATTCCATGAGTAAATTCATATAATCTGCATCATTTACAATGTTTACTATCCTGTCTCTGACTAATTCTCTGTTTTTTTCAAACTCACCTTCCAGAATTCTTGCAACATAAAAGTACTGGAAAACTCCCAAGATACCAGATGCAATAAGTACAGTTGAGAATAATAGAATTCCCAGCTTATATTTGAAGGAATTATAATTTTTAAAACCGACCATATCAACCACCACCATGACAATGTGTACTTCAGCCAGAAACCTTATGACATGCTGTCAGATTAATAGTGAATATGGCTATATTCTACACTTTGTGTCATATAATGTCAATTTGTGTTAGATTTCTAACTCATTTCATAAAAATAGTGAAACCTCTTTATCTCCATATAACTGTGCCTAAGTAACAGTTCCATGAACTAAATATAAGAACATAATTACACAGTACCCTGTTAAGCCATTGATACATAACAGTGTATCAATGGCTTTGAATTTGCTCTTTTGACTCTACCCCCAAATCATCTAACAAATCATCTACTGAGTTATATGTTTTTATATTTCCTTTTGCTTTCTCTACTCTGTATTCCTCAAGTGCTTCCCTTACCTCTTTGCCTAGCTTTGTATCGTAAAAGTCTTTTTCTATTACTTCAACAGGTGTCAATACAATTCTGCTATTAATAACCTCTACATGCAGCTGGTCATTTTTTTAAGTTTGAGCTTTCTTGAAATATCTGCTGGAATTGTGACTTGATTCTTATCTTTGGTTTTGCTAATCACTGTACACCTGCCTTTTAAGTCTATATTAGAAAGTTAGATTTTCTTACTAGTATTGCAGTACTCTACCCTATCATTATTTAACTACTTTCTAAATATAGATACGATTTTTTTCACTTTTAAACAAAAAACAAGGGGCGGATGGTCAGTTTCTTCGTCCCATCTGGGATAAGAAACCTCCCCTCTGCCCCTTATGTAGTTTTTATTTGGTTATCGAGAAATAACTGTCTATCTGTCGTGCCTGGCATCATATTCTGCGGCTTATAACTGTCTTCCGTATCCCATAATTATCAATATTAGCGTTAGGCATACAGTAACTATTTTACTATGTGATAGTATTGAACCATATTTCCGCGTTCCGTTTCTATAACGTTATCAAATTCTACGATATTTCCTATTTGAATATCTTTTTCTTCATTACTTATTTTAAAATAGACGCCTCCAGGATATTTTGTGTTCTTGAAAAATCCGAATTTCCTTTCCTTGTCCAAATTATATATGATACCTTGATTATCCGAGAGACTTTTTGATATTTCATTATAATCTTCTAAATACTGTGTCAGCTCTAACTTCAATTTTGAATTACTAATATACTCAAGTTTTTCACGCATCTTTATTTGGAAATCTTTAAAACTTTTCTCACGACGTATTTGCGTGTAATAATGTTCAAGTTTCTCCAGAATATACTGTATGGCCTCATCATCATAATAAAGAAAGGATAATGCTCTTAATAAAACACCCATATATGTATAAACACCTTTATCTGGATTAGTACTTTTCTCAAGTGCTTCAAAAGCATTCTTAAGCAAAATAAATTTATTGCCCGAATCTCGAACATCATACATTTCAGATTTTCTTCTGTAAATGTCTGCTTTACGAGTATAGAATATATTTTGATTACGTTCTGATAATGAAGATATATCCATATCATCTAACACTTTTTCGGCTTCTTCGAACCGGTTTATACATGATAACACTTTACTACGCTCAAAGCTCAAATATGCTATATTCGGATCAATTTCTTTAGCCTTATCAAGCTTATCTAATGCACCCATATAATCATTACATCTCAGCAAGAAACCTGCGTACACAATTAGCATTTTGACCAATTCATCTTCATCTTTGCAATTCGTAATAGCGATTTCGTATTCTTGCTTTGCCATAACCTGACTCGTAGTACCATATATGAAAGCATCTACCTTATTACACTCAAAATAATTTGGTGATAATTTCTTAGCATATCCTACAAGTAGATGTGCCTTTTCAATTTCTTTATTATAAGACAAACTAATTGCTTCCATCAGATAGTAAGCAGCTATAATTTGACTTCTATCATTATTGCGAATATTAAATGACTTCATTGTGTATGGAGATCTATGTCTGCTTTGCAACAATTGTTGTGAGAAGGCCTGCAATTTTGCCTCCTTTTGTTTAAAGTCAGCCATAAGCTTTCGATTATCAATTGTTAATGTTCTTAAAAAATCATTAGCAAAATTCGTAATTGACAGCTTTTTATTTTGTTTAAAATTTGAGTCCTCTACAAAATTGCACTTTATTAGGTCATTAACTGCAAAAGTAATATTTGTAAAATCTTCTTCTCTACAATCCATATAATACATAAGTTCAGCAAAAGAAATTTCTCCAGCAGCAACAATCAGAACATCCAATACCCGATGTGCTAAATCAGAAAGTTTATCATACACATTTGACATACAGAAATCTGCTAGTTCAGTACGATTTTTTAATATTTCATCAACACTTTGCTTATTATATAAGCATCGCACAAACCACTTAATTGCTAAGGGATTTGAATACAGCTTATTTGTTGCTATGTCTTTTTTCTCAAGATCTGTAAAAACTGCTTCTAGACCATATAACCGCAAAAGAATATCCATATAAGTCATTACGTCCTTTTCTACCATTCCTTCTAACTTATACCGATGTTCCATTTCACCAAGACCAATTCTTGATGTCATTAGAACTTGACCATACTCAGTAAATGAATCCAAAAACTCTTTAATTTCTGATGTGTTAATTGTTTCTAAATTATCAAGTACTAATAACGTATTATAGCATTGTGCCAACTCAATTAAATAACTAGGTATATCTTCTACATCCTTATTTGCAACGAAATCTCCTAACTTCTCGTAAACTCCAGAAATTGTACTAATCGAGTTTTTAATCTCTGAAAACTCATATTTGTTCAATGAATTAGTTTTTAATGATACCCATAAAATAAGCTCATAATTGAAGCTATCATCATCTAAAATGTCATATAAAAGTTTTACAGCTGTTGCTGTTTTACCTATACCTCCATCACCAATAATACATAAAATGTGTACGTTCCTTTTGTGCAACAATGCCTTAAGTTGACCAATTTCCTTGTCGCGACCAATAAAACTTGTCTCTTCATAATCCATAGTAGTCGGTATATTTTCAATGATATCATTACTCTTTTTCAAATTTGCTGGAGGTAGGCGTAATTCTTCTGGGTGTTCAATTATTTTGGTCCTTATACTCTTTACATTGTCCCAGCAAAAAAAATCAAGATATTGATCTATACTATAGAATATTTGTTTAAGCATTGGGTAATCGAATACCCCTAACGGCCTAGGATGCATTACATTATTTCTTATCGGTATAATTTTTGTAAACTCTTTATTTAAGAAATTCCTATGTTCAATGTTTATATTCAGTTTATCAATATTATTATTACATATCTCAATATACGCCTGAAAGCCAATTCCCTGAAGCATCGAAACAAATCCATCAATATTATCGCTTTTATTGGAATGTGTTATGACTTTTTCTGGGATATCATTAATGGTTAATCTCATTGAAAAATTAGTAATGAAATCAGATTCCAATGCCATTATCATTTCGTACATTTCAGCTTTTCTATCAATAATACTAATTCCTTGTTCCATCACAATTCTCCTTATCAATCTTATTCTGTATATCAGGGTGCTAGGGAAAGCACCGAAATACAAAACAACAAAATTACAAAAATCCCCTGTTATGCAAATAATACCATAACAGGGGATTTTATTCAATAAATCGACTTCATTACCTACTCCACAGTAACACTCTTCGCCAAATTCCTCGGTTTATCCACGTCGCAGCCTTTCTCAACTGCCATGTAGTAGGCCAGCAGCTGCAGTGGTGTTACAGCTACCACTGGTGCAAGTATATCCGATACTTTGGGGATATATAGTGTGTAGTCGGCTACTGTTTCCACTTCTGTGTTGCCTTCCTTGGCTATTGCGAATACGAAGGCTCCTCTTGCTTTTACTTCTTTTACGTTGCTGACCATCTTTTCATACAGTTCATCCTGGGTTAGTACTGCCAGGACTATGGTGCCCTTTTCTATGAGGGCTATGGTGCCGTGTTTGAGTTCTCCGGCTGCATAGGCTTCTGAGTGGATATAGGATATCTCCTTCAGCTTCAGCGAGCCCTCAAGGGCTACTGCGTAGTCTATGCCCCTGCCCAGGTAGAATACATCCTTGGCATTGGAGTTTGTGGTTGCAAACTTCTGTATGGTCGCTTTATGCTTCAAGGTCTCTTCCACAAGATTGGGAAGGTGCTGCATTTCTTCTTTGATTGCAGCTATCTCCTCATCCTTCAGGGTTCCCTTCAGCTTTGCCATGTACAGTGCTATTATATACAATGCTATAAGCTGTGTTGTGTATGCTTTTGTAGATGCGACTGCTATCTCCGGTCCTGCCCAGGTGTAGAACACATCGTGGGATTCACGGGCTATGGAGCTTCCTACCACGTTTACAATGCTGAGTATCCTTGAGCCTTTTTTCTTTGCTTCCTTTAGGGCTGCCAATGTATCCAAAGTCTCTCCGGACTGACTTACTACTATTGTCAGGGTCTTGTCATCCACTATTGGATCTCTGTATCTGAATTCCGATGCTATTTCCACTTCCACCGGTATCCTGGCAAGTTTTTCTATCACGTACTTGCCTACCATACACGCATGAAAGGCTGTTCCGCATGCCACCATGTATATCTTGTTAAACTGCTGCAGCTGCTCCTTTGTTAGCTTGATGTCGTCCAGCTTTATGCTTGTGTCGTCAGGCAGCACCCTTGAGGTCATGGTGTCCTTTACTGCCTTTGGCTGCTCATGGATCTCCTTTATCATAAAGTGTTCAAAGCCGCCTTTTTCCGCTGCTGCCACATCCCAGTTGACTTCAAATACTTCCTTTATGACTTCCTTGCCGTTCTCGTCATAGAAGCTGATCCTTTCCTTCTCTATAACTGCAAGCTCATTCTCATTAAGGAGGTATATCTTTCTTGTATGGTTCAGTATTGCAGGTATATCTGATGCAATAAAGTTTTCACCGTTTCCTATTCCTACTATGAGGGGGTTCTCCTTCCTCACGCAGACTATTTTGTCAGGCTCTTTCCTGCTTATGACGGCAAAGGCATAGGAGCCTCTGATCTTCTCCAGCACCTTCTGTACTGCCTCTATAAGGTCTCCGTCATAAAAAAAGTCGACATAGTGGGCAAGAACCTCTGTATCAGTCTCGGATCGAAAAACGTACCCCTGCTCCATAAGCATGGCTTTTATGCTCATGTAGTTCTCTATTATTCCATTGTGGACTACTACTATATCCCCTGAGCAGTTTGTATGGGGATGGGAGTTTATATCGGAAGGTTCTCCGTGGGTGGCCCATCTGGTGTGCCCTATTCCCAGGCTTCCATCCAGGAACTCTTGCTCTAGGTGCTCTTCAAGCACAGCAAGTCTGCCCTTGTACTTCCTTACCTGTATGTTGCCGTCACAATAAACAGCCACTCCGGCAGAATCATATCCTCTATATTCAAGTTTCTGCAGTCCTCCCATAAGGACAGGCACTGCTTTCTTATCTCCTATATAACCAACTATCCCACACATATATGAATTCTCCTCTCAGATAATCAAATTTCAAATTTTGCTATTTGAGTGCCATGGGACACTCGCTTTATGGCTAAGTCTCGCTAGGGTGAAGGGTCTGACTTTTGCCTATATGTCGTCTGAAATTGCTTTTGGTATTCCTTAAGGGTCAAGATCCTTCACTTTGTTCAGGATGACTTATGTTGTTCTGCTTGACTTAAGCTTCTTAGTATGACTTACTTTGTTCTGTTTGGCTTAAGTTGTTTAGGATGGCTTAAGCTCTCTAGGATGAACTGGTTAGCGGACGACCGGTAGTCGCCCCTACAGTTGCACAGCAGTGTACTTTCCTTGCTTTGTTATTCTGTGAACTTGAAATCTGCTTTTATGTTAACCCGTTTTCGGGCAAAAAAATACACTAACAGGTACCAACCGTTAGCTTTTTGTCAGTTCTACCCCTGACCCGATCAGATTTCCTTTG
>JAWLHF010000077.1:0-16559 GCA_041690515.1 Clostridiaceae bacterium
CGCCAAAGCCCTGCATAAACACCCGAAACTCGCAACAGGACCCCTGAGTCACGACCCTGTGCTTGCATCTCGCAACCGAAAATGCGACTATGTCGCATTCTCCTATTCTAGGCCATCTGATTCTGTTTCAGATCAAGATAGAAGTTAGCTTTTGCAGCTCTATAATAAGGCACAGCATATAACATACCCAAGCCTGCTGTACAGACCCCGAGTATGAACCATCCAAGGAAACCCAGCCACATCTCAAAGAACCTCATCTTGTGGCCATACATCATTTCCTTGCTCATTCTTATAGCTTCCAGGCCGCTTATTCCAGGATTGTCATATGCAATATAATATGCCATTGAATAGCTTATAGCTGCAATGATGCCCGGCACTACCAAGAGCAGCGCCCATAAAAATGTAAAAATATTTGTAAGTAAATGCAGTACAAAATTGGTTCTGAAAAAGCTGAAGCCGGAAAACATATCTGTAAACTCTGCCGTTTCGTTTCTTGAGAGCTTGAGGAAAAAAGCTCCCAGACCAAAGCAAATCGGTCCGCCGATTATCAGATCAACAATAGACATCAGATTATGCATCGTTCTGTTTGTATCATTGACTCTTACAAGCTCTCCGTTTTCTATTATAAAACGAAAAGATGAATTACCTCCGTTTCCGAGAGTAAATGCTTCAACCAGCAGAAAAGCAACTACCGTAACAGCAATGGCAACCAGCCATTTGCCGTCGAGATTCTCCTTTGCTGCAGTTTTTAGCTCAATGGGGCTTCTATAGCCTCCCATACCTTCAGTCATCGTTTATCCCCCTTAATTAATGAATAGATTATTTATTCCATCTATAATATAGATACTATATATGTACAGTAAAAGTTTCAAGCTTTCCGAAAAAAATAAGCGCTCCGGCTTTAAACCAACCGGAACGCGTATTATTTCTTCAACACTATATGATTATACAAATCAGACTGCCTCTGGTGTCATTGACAACTCTCTGCAATGTAAGCTGCAGCTTATTCTGAATATCGTCAGGCATCTTATACAGCTTGCCCTGAAGTTCTTCCTTGACCATATCATATAGTGATTTGCCGAACATATTGGACTCCCAAATCTTCTGCGGATTGTTCTCGAATTCCTCCATGAAATATTTGATGAACTCCTCGCTTTGCTTTTCTGTTCCAACTATCGGAGCTATCTCCGTCTCTATATCCGTCTTTATAATATGCAAAGAAGGTGCACTTGCTCTGAGTCTTACGCCGAACTTGCTTCCCTGCTTAACAATAACCGGCTCTTCCAGCCTTATCTCCTCTACTGAAGGTGCTACCATGCCATAGCCGAACTCTTTCACATCGGCAAGAGCTGCCTTTACTTTATCATATTCACGCTTGGATTGAGCCAATTCCTTTACCAGGGCAATCAGCTGATAGTCGCCTTCAAGGGTATAGCCTGATACTTCGCCGAGTATTCTGAAGAACAAGCCTTCATCCAAGTCTATTGTTATATTTACTACACCTTCACCAAGGCGCATATCAGATATTCCTGCCGACTGTATATTTTCTGCTCCATCAAACCGGCCTATTGCATCATCTATATCTCTTATTTTGTTCACTTCACTTAGATTTGTCCTGATGTTATCAATTATGCCTTTCTTGAGCCAATGCTCCAATTCCAGAGTATCCATCCAGCGGGGAATATAGAAATTAATCTCTCTTGCCGGGAACTCAAAGAGTACTTTTTCCAATATTCTGTCCAGATCCTCCATCTCCATCTGCAGGGCATCAACTATTATGACCGGTGTACTATATTTGGTTTCAAGTGCTTCCCTAAGTTCAATGGTTTCCTGAGCCTTTGGCTTAGCAGAATTCAAAACAATGATAAAGGGTTTTTCCAGCTCCTTCAGCTCTTTTATGACCCTTTCCTCAGCTTCTATGTAGCTTCTCCTCGGAAGATCCGTTATAGAACCGTCGGTTGTAACCACAAGACCTATTGTGGAATGGTCCGAGATGACCTTTCTGGTTCCGATCTCGGCAGCCTCTTCAAAAGGTATGCGGTTCTCAAACCATGGAGTGTTTACCATTCTCGGACTGTTTTCTTCAAGATGCCCCAAAGCTCCTTCTACCAAGTATCCTACACAGTCAACCAATCTAACTTTAAATTTTGCGTTTTCCCTGAGAATCAGCTCAACAGGCTCATTAGGTACAAACTTTGGCTCGGTTGTCATTATTGTCTTGCCGTTTGCACTCTGGGGAAGCTCATCACGAGTCCTTTCCCTTTTGAACTCATTATCCATATTCGGAAGTACAAGCAAATCCATGAATCTCTTGATAAAAGTGGATTTTCCCGTTCTGACCGGACCCACCACGCCTATGTAAATGCTGCCTTCGGTTCTCTCTGCTATATCGCGATAAACATCGTATCCTTCCACACTCTTCCCTCCTTAATAATGTTGAAATAATTGCATAGTCGCTTTCTCTAAATATATATGTGAATGAGTTGCTTTTATTACAAAAAAATAAGCGACCCTAAGGTCGCATATTCTACCAGTCAAAGCCTTTCAATTCTGCTATATCCTCCATCTCATGGGTCTTGGATCTCATGGTCAAATTCATTACCGAGTTCCTTATATCAGCCTTGTCAAAAAGCAGGTGGTATATTTCCTGGGTAATGGGCATCTCTACCTTTTGCTGTAGTGCCAGTTGGTAGGCTGATTTGGTGGTCCTGATGCCTTCCACAACCATTTTTGTGCCTCCAAGTACTTCATCCACCGATTTTCCCTGCCCGATCTCTATTCCTGCTCTTCTGTTCCTGCTGTGCATGCTTGTACAAGTTACTATCAGATCCCCTATGCCTGACAACCCGGCAAAGGTATTCCTGCTGGCTCCAAGGGATTCTCCCAGCCTTGCCATCTCAACTATTCCTCTTGTCATAACAGCTGCTTTTGTATTGTCGCCTAACTGCAGGCCGTCAATAATACCTGCTCCCAGTGCTATAATATTCTTCAAAGCCCCTCCCAGTTCTACTCCTACAATATCAGGGTTGGTATAGACCCTGAAAAGCGGGGTCATGAATAAGTCCTGTGCGTATTCAGCCACAACACGTTTCCTTGAGGAAGCCACCACTGCCGTAGGTATACCCCTTGCAACCTCTTCAGCATGGCTTGGACCGGAAACAACAGCTACTTCATTATCCGGCATAAGCTCTGTTATTATCTCAGACATCCTATTTAAGGTAACATTCTCTATACCTTTTGTAAGGCTGATCATTGTCTGATCTTTAGTAACGAACTCCTTCATCCGAGTGCATATATCCCTCATTGCATGGGAAGGAGAGGCTACTATGATTGCTTCACTTTTATTGCAGCAATATTCCATATCGGAGGATACTGTGATGTTTTCCGACAGAGCCGTACCTGGCAGATAATCAGAGTTCTCTCGTGTATCCTTCATCTTCTCTATCAACTCTTTATCTCGTGCCCATAGTTTCACATTCATTCCTTTTTCGGCAAGCAACACCGCTATTGCTGTTCCCCAGCTGCCAGCCCCGATTATAGAAACATAGCCGTCCATTTTTTGTCCTCCTATTCAGGTTTCTTCTTCTGTCCGATTTTGGATTCCGTACCCTTCAACAGCCTTCCAATATTGGATCTATGCCTGTATACAGCCATTGCTGATAAAATCAGACTGAAGATTATATATTCCAAAGGTTTTTGTGTTATTATCATTGCTATTGGGAATATCAGCACTCCCGATACCGATGCCAGAGAAACATATTTTGTAGTAGTTATAATAATTACTCCTGCTATTATAATAAATACTACTATTAACGGGTCTATGGGAAGCATCACCCCTATAGTAGTTGCAATTCCCTTTCCTCCCTTGCCTCCCAGGACAATAGGCCAATTGTGCCCAATGACAGCAAAAATACCTGCCAACAGCTCTCCGTTACTGCCGGCCAGATATCTTCCTATCATTACAGCTGCAACACCCTTTAAGACATCTCCCAAAAAAGCTATTGCAGCAGGTTTAGCGCCCAAAACGCGCAATACATTGGTAGAACCGGCATTTCCGCTGCCGTAGTTTCTTATATCTATCTTCCCGGCAGCCTTTGATACAAGGTATGCTGTGGCAAAATTGCCTAAAAGGTATGCTATGACACATACCAAAATATAATTCATTACATTGCCCCCCCTTTTTCAACTACTCTCTTTTCCTCAGAAGAAACCTCACAGGTGTTCCTTCAAAGCTGAATGCTTTTCTTATCTGATTTTCCAGATATCTTTGGTAGGAGAAATGCATCAAATTCGGCTCGTTGACAAAAAGTGCAAAGGTCGGAGGCTTTACTGATACTTGTGTTGCATAATAGACCTTAAGTCTTCTGCCTCCGGAAATAGCCGGTTGGTTCATAAGCACCGCCTCATTGACTATATCATTGAGCATTCCTGTGGAGATTCTCATGGCATGCTGATTTGAAACATGGTTAATCAGCTCTATTACCTTATGTACTCTTTGTCCCGTCAAAGCAGAGATGAAAATTATAGGAGCATAGTCCATGAAGGAGAGTTCCTTCTTTATCTCTACTTTGTACTTTTCTATTGTCTTCTCATCCTTTTCTACTGCATCCCATTTATTCACCACTATGACCACAGCTTTTCCCTGGTCATGGATATAGCCTGCAATCTTGCTGTCCTGCTCACTGACCCCTTCCTCGGCGTCTATCAGCAGTAGACAAACATCTGCTCTTTCAATTGCCGTCAAAGATCTTATCACGCTGTATCTTTCTATAGCCTCGAATATTCTACCCTTTTTCCTCATTCCCGCTGTATCTATGAATACGTATTTGTTGTCTTCCACCACAAAGGGTGTGTCTATCGCATCTCTTGTAGTTCCGGGGACATTGCTTACAATAACCCTTTCCTCACCAAGTATCTTATTTACCAGTGAAGACTTTCCTACGTTGGGTTTTCCAACTACGGCGACCTTTATTGTATATTCGTCGTAGGGATCCTCCCTTTCTTCTGGAAAGTGCTTCACTATCTCATCCAGCAGATCACCCAGTCCAAGGGCCTGACCGGAAGAAATACCCACCGGCTCGCCCAAGCCCAGATTGTAGAATTCATATACATTGTCCTTGTATTTAGGCGCATCAATCTTATTGACTGCCAGTATTATCTTCTTCCGTGTCTTTCGCAGCTGGGTGGCGACCTCCTGGTCAGATGAGGTTATACCTTCCTGTCCATCAACAAGAAAGACAATTACCTCAGCAGTCTCAATGGCCATCTCTGCCTGCTGCTTCATCTGCTTAAGTATTATATCCTCGCTGTTCGGCTCAATTCCGCCTGTATCTATAAGTGTAAATACATCACCCTGCCATTCAACCTCTGTATAAATTCTATCCCTGGTAACCCCCGGCTTATCTTCAACTATTGAAATCCTCTTACCTGCAATCTTGTTGAAAAGGGTAGATTTACCAACATTAGGCCTTCCTACTATTGCTACTATCGGCTTTGCCAAAAGCCACACCTCCTAAACCGACGAATACTGTCCGCCGCTTTTATGTCTTTTGTATGATTATAGGGTCAATATCCTACTAACCAGATCACTTCCATCTTCCTTACAAACCGTTACCTTGGCTCCCAGTGCCTCTTCCAGTTGCTCAACCGTTACATTGTCCAAAAATATTCTCTCGTCTCTTTTCAGCATGCATTCAGGAATGAATATATCACTTCCGATAGCTTTACCCTTTAGCTGGTCTATTATGTCTTTGCCGGTAAGCAGCCCTGCTACTTTTACCCCATGACCGAAAAACTCATTGCACACCTTAAATACTCTTATTTCAAGATCCTCAATAGAGTCTTCGATCATAGATGCTGCTTTTTTCAGATTAGAAGCCGCATACTCTCCTGTTATAATAGATACTATACGTTTCTTCTTATTATAACTTCCCAATTTATCAAGTGCTGTTTCTATTTCCCTGTTAAAAAGGGTTATGAGTCCCACACCATTTTCCAACTGACTGAAGCCTTCATATTCGTCATAGCTCGGAAGCTCTCTTCCTGAAATCATAAAGAACTCATCAGAGAGAAATACAAACCTTGTGGAGAGCTTTTCCAGATACGTAGCCTGCAACTCTTTCACCTGTTCAATGACTTCAGCAGCTGATTTCCCGTCGAAGCCCTTAAGCTCATACAATCCCTGCCGATATTTGGTTATACCTGCAGGTACTACTGCTACACAGCTCAGTTCAGGATGAAGCTCAGCCAGGTCTTTCAATGTCCTTTCCAGTCTCTCTCCGTCATTAATTCCCGGGCATAGAACAATCTGCGCCTTGACTTCGATCCCGCCCTCCTTCAACCTTTCAAGATAGTCCATTATCTTTCCGGCATTCTTGTTGTTCAGCATCATTTTCCTGAGCTCCGGGTCAGTTGTATGAACAGATACATTAATCGGACTTATCCTGTATCTGATGATCCTGTCTATCTCTCTCCCGCTGAGATTGGTCAGGGTCACAAAGTTACCCTGGAGAAAGGACAGTCTCGTATCATCATCCTTAAAATACAAAGTCTCCCTCATACCGGAGGGCAGCTGGTCTATAAAGCAGAAAATGCACTTGTTGTGACAGGACTTGGGTTTATCTATGATTCCCTCAAAGACAATTCCAATATCCTCATCGTACTCCTTTATAACTTCGTATATCCATACTTCACCATTGCCATGCTGTACTTCCACTTCCAAAAATTCATCGGTAGTAAGATATTTGTATTCAAGTATGTCCTTTACAGCCGCACCGTTTATGGTTATGAGCTTATCTCCTTTTTTTATACCCAATTCCTCGGCTATGCTCGAAGGACGTACATCTACTATTTCTACCCCCGTATTTGCCAAATCCATTTCCTCCCAGAAACCCAAATCTTGTTTTCACTCAAGAGCCTACTGTAACGATAGCACCCTGCGGATGCAGCATACGATAGCTGCAGCTTTAGAACCTCTTGTGGAAAACATTTCATCTTTAATATTATATCATACCAGTTTTATATTATACTACAGTATATGTACATAGGCTATAGTAATACAATAATGGAAGAATGCGTCATAGACGCATCATGGTTGCGAGGTCCGAGGTTGCGGGGTTTCGAGGTATGCTTGGGTATTCCTTATTGGTATGGGGGCGGGTAACACTGAACACATGGATGTTATATGGAATCGCTCCGCGATTACACGGAAGCTTATTAATTTCCCAATTACGCGGTCATTCTGAACGCAGTGAAGAATCTTAACTTTCTTGCTCATCCCATGAAAAATATTCATGCATTCCTTTAGGGTCTAGATCCTTCGCTTCACTCAGGATGACACAGAGGCTCAAGTAATTATAATGCGACATTAGCGGACGCGCAATGCGCGCCCTACAATATAATAGTGTCAATCCGTAGGGGCGGTCATCGGCCGCCCGCATAAACACACGAAACTCGCAACAGGACCCCTGAGACATGACCCAATGCTCGCATCTCGCAACCGAAAATGCGACTGCGTCACAATTTTCTTCTCATATGAAAAAGGATACTTCAATGAAGCATCCCCTACTCGTTCAAATTCACATGCTCACTTGTTACAGAATATATTATGCGTTCGCAGATGTTTGTGACATGATCCCCTATACGCTCCAGGTATCTGCTTATAAGCAGGAAATAGGTGGCCTGGTGGACGGTGTTGTTGTCCTCCATCATAATAAACATAAGCTCTCTGAAAATCTGCTTATACAATGCATCCAGCTCATCGTCCATTTTCGCTACATTATGGGCTTCTTCTGTATTCAGATTCACATATGCATCAATGCAGCCTTTAACCATATCTACTGCTATCTCTGCCATTCTGGGTATATCTATAAGCTCTTTTATATATTTCTCATTTGCCAGCTTCTGAGTTATTTTTGCAATATCAACGGCATAATCGCCTATCCTCTCAAGGTCTGTGATTATCTTCAGAGCAGTTGCTATAAGTCTCAGGTCCTTTGCCAGGGGTGATTGCAGAGCTATGAGTTTGAGACATTTATCCTCAACCTCGAATTCCATATCATCAATCAAATCGTCCTCATCAATGACCTTCTGTGCCAGCTCGACATTCTGAGTCTTAAGGGCTTTGACCGAGCTTCTGAGAGTCTCTTCCACCATACTGCTCATTTTAAGCAATGATACCTGCAGCTCCTGCAGCTCCTGATCGAAATAATTACGAGTCATCACCTTAACACCTCCAATTCACTGTTATTGATTATCCGAATCTTCCTGTTATATAATCTTCAGTCCTCTTATCCTTCGGCTTGTAAAAGACATTTTCCGTCAGGTCACATTCAACTATCTCGCCGCTGAGAAAAAAGGCTGTGTAGTCTGATATTCGCCCTGCCTGCTGCATGTTATGGGTTACTATTACCACGGTATACTTCTTCTTCAACTGTTCCATCAGGTCTTCTATCTTGAGGGTAGATCCCGGGTCAAGGGCTGAAGTAGGCTCATCCATCAAGAGCACCTCAGGCTCTACAGCAAGTACTCTGGCTATGCAAAGCCTCTGCTGCTGTCCACCGGATAATCCCAAGGCAGACTTTTTCAGCCTGTCTTTAACTTCATCCCATATTGCAGCACTTTTTAGGCTCCTCTCAACTATCTCATCCAGCTTCCTTTTGTCTCGAAGTCCATGTATCCTTGGTCCATATGCAATATTATCATAGACTGACATTGGAAACGGATTTGGCTTTTGAAATACCATGCCTACTCTTTTCCTTAATTCTATCACATCATACTTCAGGATATCAGTGCCATCAAGAGTAATTTTCCCATCTGTCCTTACACCGTCAATAAGATCATTCATCCTGTTAAGTGTTCTTAAAAATGTCGATTTACCGCAGCCTGAAGGACCAATAAAGGCTGTGACCGCGTTTCTCGCAATATTTATATCAACATTTTTAAGTGCATGGAAGTCCGAATAATATAAATTGAGTTTATTGACCTCAATCTTGTTATCAGCCATTTCTCTCTCCCCCTGTCACGCTTTAATAAAGTGCTTTATCACCCTGTTTGCAGTTAAATTTATGATAAGCACTGTGATTATCAGAACTGTCGCTGTTGCATACATATTGCTCTTTGATAGACCTTCCGAAGCAAGAATGTAAAGATGGACCGCCATGGTTCTGCCCGGCCTCCAAATGGAATTGGGCAGGCCCAGGGAGCTTCCTGCCGTATAAATGACTGCCGCTGTCTCTCCTACAACCCTGCCTATCCCCAATATGACCCCGGTCAAGATTCCCGGTATGGCAGCCGGAAGGACTACCTTATAAATCGTCTGCCATTTTGTTGCGCCCAATGCAAGACTGCCTTCCCTGTATGATCTGGGAACCATTTTTATTGCTTCTTCAGCTGTTCTAATAATAGTTGGAAGTATCATGAGTGTAAGTGTAAGTCCCCCTGATACTATAGAATACCTGAATCTTAAAAATACCACGAAAAAGACATATCCAAAAAGTCCGAATATAATAGACGGTATGCCTGCCAATGACTCTGTACCAAACCTTATGATCCTTATTACAGGACCTTCCTTGGCATACTCTGTAAGAAATATAGCTGCAAAGATACCTATTGGAGCTGCAATCCCTATAGAAAACAATGCCAGGTATATAGTCGTGATTATTATTGAAAATATACCCCCATCCTTACCCATGTTGGCTGGCTCTTGTGTAAGAAATTCAATGCTCAGACTGGCGACTCCGTTTATCATAACACTCCCTACTATTGCCACCAACGCAGCTACTGTTATAATCGCAGTTAACCATAGGAATGCAAATGCTATTTTCTCATTTCTTTTATTCTTGTTTACACTGCCAGATGTTATACTCATCTCAGTCATACTATTCACCTACCTTCTTGGGAATAAGGTTTGCAGCCAGATTAAGCAGCATTATAAAAGCGAAGAGCACTATACCTGTAGCAAATAAAGCCTTCTGATGCTCTCCGCTTGCGTAGCCCATTTCGATACCTATGTTCCCTGTTAGTGTTCTGACCGAAGACAATATGCTTTCAGGAATCAAAGGGCTGTTACCGACTATCATTATTACAGCCATGGTCTCCCCTATAGCCCTACCCATTCCCAATATGACTCCGGCAACTATCCCTGAGCGTGCCGCAGGCACTATTACATTTTTTATGGACTGCCAGTGTGAGGAGCCCAGAGACAATGATGCTTCCTTGTAATCCTTCGGTACTGACCTAATGGCACTCTCTGAAACATTTATAATTGTAGGAAGTATCATTACAGCCAGTACAATACTCCCTGCCAGCACACTGAAGCCCTGGTTATTGAATACCTTCCTTATGAAAGGGACAATAACTACCAATCCATATAACCCGTAAATAACTGACGGTATTCCTGCCAGCAGTTCGATACCGGGTTTTATGATACCTGCTATCCTGGGTTTTGCCAGTTCTGCAAGGAATACAGCACAGCCAATACCTATGGGCAATCCCAGTATTAACGCTCCCAATGTCACAAGCAGAGAACCTATTATCATAGGATATATACCGTAAACACCACGGGTGGGAGCCCATTTCTGACCAGTAATGAAATTCATAAGCCCTGTCTTTTGTATCACAGGATAACCTTCATTTATAATGAAATATGTGATTAATATAACACCAAGTACAGCAATTATTGCACTAATAAAAAGAATAATCTGGATGACCCGTTCATAAGCTTTCATTCCCACTCCTCCATTATATGAATCCGAATTTTATATCTAATATATTATGTTCATATACATATTTTTTAAAGGTACTTCCTTTACTAATTGTAATACAATATATAAGAACTGTTATTAATTGCCCGTTAAGTTAATGTTAAGTAAATGTTAAGTAAATGTTAATTTGATTTTTTCAGCAAAAGGCTTCTGATCATTTTGTTCAAATCAGAAGCCTGATACTGGGGATTATTATGTTTGTTCCATCTATTTCACAGCCTTTAGGTAACCATGCTCTGCAACTATATCCTGTCCTTCGAGGCTGAGTACGAAATCCAAGAATTCCTTTGACAGTCCTGCCGGCTCGGCGTTTGTAAGCATCAGGAAGGGTCTTGCTATCTTGTATTCTCCGGAGTTGAGGTTTTCTTCTGTGCAAGCTTTTCCATCAACACTTACCATCTTTATATCGGTATTGTCCTTTGCTGAACCGAAGGAAGCAAAGCCGATGGCGTTGGGATCACCTGCCACTGTTGTAATTACAGCACCTGTTGAACCCTGTGTTATTGCAGACGCTATAGTCTTGTCACCTTCATCTGTATCAATTCCTGTAAGCTCTATAAAAGCACCTCTTGTACCTGATCCTTCTTCTCTTGTTACCACAGTTATTTTACCCTCTTTACCGCCTACTTCTTTCCAATCAGTTATTTCGCCTGTATAAATTTTAAATATCTGTTCTACTGAAAGGTCACTGACACCATTTGCCGGATTAACTATTACAGCAATACCGTCAACTGCTATCTTGAACTCTCTTAAAGACTTTTCATCCGTCTTAAGCTCTCTGGAAGCCATTCCTATATCGACTACTCCATCCATAGCGGATTTTACGCCGACACCGGATCCCCCGCCCTGTATATCTATTGTTACATTATTATTTTTTGCTGTAAATGCCTTTGCTATCTCTTCTGCCAGAGGTTGTACTGAAGTTGATCCGTTAACTGTTATATTACCGCTTAAACCTTCATCTGCAGGCCCATTTCCGTTCTGTTTGTTTGTGTCTGCAGGCGCACATCCCGTAAATGCACTGATAAGTAATACTGCCACACATAGAAATGCTAATGTCTTTTTAATTCTCATTTAAATAATTCCTCCCTAAACTTCATTTTTTATTTTTTATTTTCCACAGTTAAAATATACAATATAACTGTTAATAACAAATAAAGGGAAGGTTAAGAGATGATAAAGCAAATGTTAATTGCGTGTTAAGGGCATAAAAAAACCGCAGCAACTGCGGTTTTTATCTGCTCGCCGGTATTATGATTCTGAACTCTGTGCCTCTCCCAACTTCGCTTTCCACTTCTATCTCTCCATTCAGGAGTATTGCAATGTGCTTCACGATAGCCAGTCCCAAACCGGTACCCCCTACCTTTCTGGATCTTGCTTTATCCACTCTGTAGAACCTTTCAAATAGCCTTGGTATATGCTGTTTGGGTATGCCTATACCATTGTCCTTGACTTTTATGATTATCTTATCTCCTGAGGACTCTTCCTCCAGATTATATGCCTCTACCAGCACCTGGCCTTTCTCCGGAGTGTACTTTATAGCGTTGTCAACAAGGTTTATCAGCATCTGCTTCACTTTGTCGGCATCGCCCTTTATGGATTTGAGCCCCTTCTCAATATTCATGGATAATTGAATGTTCTTACTTTCGCTTTGGCTTTTTAGCATTGACAATACTTCTTCAATCATTTTTCCGACATTAATCTCTTCAATTATCATCTTTGTTTTCTTATGTTCTAGCTCAGAAAGTGCCAAAATGTCGTTAATAAGCCTATAAAGCCTGTCAGCTTCATCTTCAATGATATCGAGGAATCTTACTGCATCCTTACTGTCAACAATATCTCCGGATTTTAAAGTCTCAGCGAAGCCTTTGATTGAAGTAAGTGGTGTCTTCAGTTCATGAGAGACATTGGCAACGAACTCTGTCCTCATCCTTTCAAGCTTCCTTAATTCTGTTATATCCTGTATTGTTATTATAATACCCTGCATATCCACCGTGTCATTCTTGTTTATAGGGTTTGCATAAAGCTTAAATATCCTTTCAACCGGGTCCTCTATGGTTATCTCTGTATCAAAAAACTCCTTGTCCTTCAATATTCTCTTCAGGTAATTATCTATGGAATTACTTCTTATAACTTGAAGCATATGTTTGCCTACTATCTCTTTATCAGTTATTTTCATCAGTCTTTCTGCAGCAGGATTTATGAACAGCACACGCTCAGAATTGTCTATGGCAATTATCCCGTTTACCATACTTGACATTATGGATTCCAGCCTGATATTTTTATCCTGAAGTTTCATTATCATATCATTGAGCTTGGCAGCCATATTGTTTATTGAGTCTGCCAATACCCCTATCTCATCTTTACCTGATATGTTTATCTGTCTGTCAAACTTACCTTCTGCAATTCTAGATGCTGTATAGGTGATTTCCTTTACCGGTCTTGTCACACTCACAGATATTCCGTATCCTAGCAGTGATGCAGCCAGAATGCCTGCCACAACTGCGATGCATATATTGACATACAGCTTGCTCAATAATGCATTTATCTCATAGAGCGGCTTGGACAGTCTTACCGCACCGGCAACACTGCCTTCCTTATAGATGGGATGTGCTACATACATAAGATCCACCTCAAGGGTATCACTGTATCTTATAGATTTTCCGATATTCCCTTTCAGAGCGTCGGATAGTTCAGGCCTCCCGGAATGGTTGTCCATATCGGAATAATTCCTTTCGGTATCTGCAAGTACATTGCCCTGCAGGTCTATGACAGTTATCCTGGCCTCCATCATACTCTTCAACTCATTTATACTATCAGCAGCTTTGCCTGTATCTTTCATAAGTCTGTCTGCTGCAAGCTCACTAAGCAGCCTTGATTCTGACATCAGCCTCTGTTCAATATTGCTTCTGAAATTCCTTTCAACCACTCTTGCTGATAGTATTCCGCTGATGCACACACCCAACAGGAGCACAAGGACAATATTAAAAAATACCCTTTTCTGCATTACCTTTCACCATCACTTATAAACCTGTAGCCTACACCTCTTATAGTCTCTATCACCTGTTCATCACCTTCATCATCAAGCTTTTGCCTTAGGTGCCTGATATGGACATCTACAGTTCTGGTCTCACCTACATAGTCGTATCCCCATATCCTGTCCATTAGAAAATCCCTTGTCAGAACCTTCCCCTTATTCTCTACCAGTATTTTCAGCAGTTCAAATTCTTTAAGGGTAAGGGTCAGCTTTTCACTGTTTTTACGAACCTCATACTTTTCGCAGTTGATCTCAATTTCTCCTACCTTGAGAATTTTACTGTCCAAACCATCCGGCTCATCGTCATTGGTATCCTCCAGCCTTCTCATTGCTGCCCTTATTCTTGCTACCAGCTCTTTTATACTGAAGGGTTTTGTTATATAATCATCCGCTCCTATTTCAAGTCCCAATACTTTATCAAGTTCTTCACTTTTTGAGGTAAGCATGAAAATTGGAATTTTCTTTGTCCTTTTTTCCATTCTCAACCTTCTGCAAACCTCCAGACCGTCCATTCCCGGAAGCATAAGGTCAAGAAGTATAAGATCCGGAGTGTTTTCAAAAGCCGCTTCCAGTCCGTCAGTTCCGTTGTCCGCAACCATCACCTTATACCCGTTTTTTTCAAGGTTGTACTTCAGAAGCTCCTGTATATTTGCTTCATCTTCGATTACAAGTATCCTATGGTTCATCCGCTTCATCCCTCCTTGCAGCCAATTTCAAGATGCAGTCTATTTTAGCTCCATTATTGCCGACAGGCTTCCCGTCCTGCCCTTATCCCTTCTATATGAGAAAAACAGTTCCTCTCGGCATTTAGTACAAAAGCCGCTGACTGTTATGTTTTTTTCCGGTACTCCCATCTCCATAAGCATAAACTTGTTTGCTTTCCATAAATCTATTTTTGATTTGCCTTCTATAAAAGGCTCAGTAAATTCAGACCAATTGTCAAAGCTTTCCTTAAACTCCTGTACTACCTCTGGTCCCACCTCAAAACACTCAAAACCTATTGATGGCCCTATTCCAACCAAACAATCTTCCGGCTGGGTGCCGTAGACCTGACTCATTTGCTTTATTGTTTTCGCTCCGATCTTCATGACTGTCCCTTTCCAACCAGAGTGCACGACAGCTATTGCTTTATTCTTTTTATCAAGAAAAAATAAAGGAACGCAATCAGCGTAGAAGGTTATCAGCGGTATACCAGGAATGTTGGTCATCAGCCCATCGGTATGGGTGATATCACTGGGCAATGTAAGTCCTTTGCCAATATCAGCTTCAGTGACTACCCTGATGTGATCCTCGTGAGTCTGGTCGGTAAATACAAGCTTTGTATAGTCAATGCCTATAGCGCTGCATACTATGTCCAGATTCCTGCGCACATTTTCCGGAGGATCCTCCTTATCAATAGAAGTATTAAGAGAATCATATACCCCTTCACTTACACCACCTACACGGGTAGTGAAGCAATGCTTTACCATATTCGTTTCTTCAAAGACCGGTATTGTCAAATAGATCAATCCGTTATCATTTACTGCTTTAAATGCCTCTTTTATTTCAATCACCTCAAGCTCATACAATTTTTCAATATTTATATTAATGTTAATATTTTTCTTTGGTTTATTCAATAGAAAAATACTCAGGCATTACTTTCCAGTTCCCTGATTCTCTTCTCCAATTCCTTGATTTCATCTTCCAGGGGATCTGGTATATCAATATGGTCCAGATCGATATATGACTCATCCACTCCGTCTTTTCTTACCACATGTGCGGGTACGCCGACAGCTGTGCTGTTTGGAGGTATGCACCTGACCACAACCGCTCCTGCACCTATCTTGGCATTGTGTCCTATTGTTATAGGTCCAAGTATTTTAGCCCCCGAACCTATTGTCACATTATGCCCAATTGTAGGGTGCCTCTTTCCTTTGTCTTTTCCTGTTCCACCCAAGGTCACCCCCTGGTAAAGGGTCACATCATCCCCTATCTCAGTCGTCTCACCAATGACTATACCTGATCCGTGATCAATAAAAAGCCTTTTCCCTATGACAGCTCCCGGATGTATCTCAATACCCGTGAAAAATCTGCTGATCTGTGAAATAAACCTTGCCAGAAAAAACATCCTCCTCCTGTATAAGCCATGGGCGAACCTGTGACATATGACAGCATGAAGTCCCGGATAGCACAGTATTACCTCTAAATAGCTCTTTGCAGCCGGATCTCTTTCAAAAATTGTCTTAATATCTTCCCTTAGTTGTCCAAACATATTAACCACCCTTTATAATTATTCTTTTTAGGCTTGTTTCAATATATTCCCGTATTGCATAAAAGTTCTGTCTTATAAGCCTGCACATCTCTTAACCAGAATTGCAGATAAAAAGCCTCTTTACACATATACAAATATGTATAAAGAGGCATACACTGCGGTTCCACTCTTTTGAAACTCATTAAGGATACATGCATATCCCTGCACTGTAACGGGTGCTCCCGTCATACCCTACTATGGCTTTTATTTAGCCGGTTCGGTCAAAAGCTCCTGGATGCACTTTCAGTATATATGTCTGATGCTGCTTTCAGCAGACGGACTAACCCGCTGCAGCATCTCTCTGCAGACATACTTGCATACCTACACTTTCCAATCAAAGCCCTTGTCTTAATTCCTACCATTTTACTATGATTTAATAATATGGTATATTATTATTTATGTCAAGTAAATTCTTTGTTTATTCTATAACAAGTGTATTGTATGGATCATAGGGCATTATGCGGTAATC
>JAWLHF010000078.1:0-16512 GCA_041690515.1 Clostridiaceae bacterium
TAGAAACATTACATTGGTTTATCTGACACCTACTACTTTTTTTGTATTTGTAATGTCAATAATAAATTCCTTCAAGGTATTCAGAGAGGTTTATCTGATTTCCGGAGCATACCCTCATGACAGCATCTATATGCTGCAGCATTATATGAACAACAAATTTGCATCCCTGGACTATCAGATGCTTACATCAGCTGCATTTATAATGGCTGTTGTCATTTACATACTTGTACTGTTCTTATTCAGGATTCAAAGAAGAATCAACAGTACGCTAGGAGGCTGATAAAGCTATGAAGATTAACAAGCATATAAAGAGAAGACTTAGAAAGGCATTGCTGTCAGTTGTACTGCTTGCTATGGCAGTAGTATTCCTTTTTCCTCTGGTACTGACGGTTACCAATTCTTTTATGAGTGAGCAGGAGATAGAGAACAGCTACAGCATGGTAACTTCAAGCAATCCGGAGAGGCAGGAAAGCGTCATATCCGGTAAGCACGCCAATATTAAGCTGATACCTGATATTGTGACTTTATCACAGTACTATACAGCTCTTATCAAGAGGACACAATTCCTTATGAAGTTCTGGAACTCGTTGATAATAGTGGTTCCTATAATACTGGGGCAGATACTGGTCTCATCCATGGCTGCATATGCCTTTGCAAAGCTGGAGTTCATTTTCCGTGACAGGCTGTTCTTTGCATATATCATTATCATGATGATGCCCTTCCAGGTGACCTTAGTCCCCAATTATATCATAGCCGATAAACTTGGCCTTGTAGGAAGCTGCTCATCCATCATACTGCCCGGTATATTCGGAACCTTTGGTGTTTTTTTAATGAGGCAGTTTATGATGTACATTCCGGATGCATATATTGAGTCTGCAAAAGTAGATGGAGCCAGTCAGCTCAGGATATTTTTCAGTATTATTCTACCGATGTCGAAAACAGGACTTGCTGCACTTGCCATTCTGGTTTTCATAGACAATTGGAATATGGTAGAACAGCCCTTGATATTCCTGCAGGATGTGAATATGCATCCACTGTCAACATACCTGTCCAGCATCAATAGTGGGGAAATGGGGATAGCCTTTGCTGCATCGACAATATATATGCTGCCTATGCTTTTGATCTTCCTTTATGGAGAAAATTATCTGGTGGAGGGAATTCAGCTCTCAGGACTGAAAGGCTGAAGCAGTCAGTTGTTTACTGCATAGAATCAGAACTATATAAAATTGGGGGAGATTGGAGGGATGCAATATGAACACAGCAGATGAGGATACAAATATAAAGAGAAGGAGGATAACAGTAAGGGAAACAGTTGTATTCATTACGGCAATGCTTGTCTTGACCTTTTTTTCAAGAACCATAAACAATTTCACACTGCCTAAGGTGACTTATGAAGCACCTGCAAGCGGAGCACTTATAAAGGAAGTATCGGGAACAGGCATTGTAGAGGCTAATTCTACAAGGGAACTGTATGTAAGCAGCAGTATGAAGGTTACAGGGGTTATGGCTGATGTAGGAGACTCTGTAAAAGAGGGGCAGATGATTATGACTCTTGATACAAAAGATATTAAAAACAAATTGGAAGATGAACTGGATAAATATGCTCAAAAAAAGCTGCTTCTTGAAGAGCTTGTGGAAGCCGGTAAGCCAGAAAATCTGGTGAGTCTGGATAAAGCGGTTCAAATTGCACGACAGAGTGTAGAAAGGGCGCAGAAAAACTATAGCAGCAGCAAATCTCTTTATGAAGCAGGTGCTATAACTGCAATTGATCTGGCTGATGCAGAAGAGAATCTTGGTAATGCCAAGCTGGATTTTGAGATAGCAAAGAACAATAAGGATAAAGCAATAAACAGTAATAAAAGAAGTATTGAAAGCACAAAGCTTGATATAAGTATGGCAGAGCGAAAAATTGCCGAGCTTACTATGGAAATGAACATGGGTGCAGTAACGGCTCCTTGCGATGGAGTGATTACCGAACTGTATTATTCAGCGGGGATGACGGCTAATGCTTCCCAACCGCTATACAGAATTGCGGACACCGGTGGGGGATTCCAATTTGTAGCCAGTGTAAATATAAGTGCTGCAGATTACATAGAACCGAGTGATGAAGCCCAAATATTTATAAATTCATTAAACGACAGGATTATACAGGGGAAAGTGAATCAGATAATAAATAACCAGCATCATATTGGAGTGAAAAGGGATATAGTAATCGATATTCCACCGGATGGCTTAAAAGGAGGAGAGATTGGTACCGCTGATATAAAAAAGAACATCGGTTCCTATAATGTCCTTGTACCTAATTCTGCAGTGGGGCAGGACAATAAAGGATACTTCGTATATGTGCTTAAGGAAAGGGAAGGCCCCCTTGGAAAAGAGTTTTATGTGGAAACGGTATCTGTAGACATTGGTGACTCAGACAACACAAGAACTGTAGTTTTTAGCGGTATAAATGCTTTGGATAAGGTAATCTCAGACAGCGATAAGCCGCTGGATAACGGCTCGCCCGTTATGATTGCCAATTAAGGAGCTGGTATGATGATGAGACGAAAAGCCGTATGGCTGCTGATATCTTCCGGAATTTTACTGATACTTTCATTTATTATATTGGGTGGAGCATTGGTTGAGCAGTGTGTCCTTCTGAATGGTGCTTATTCCATGCAAAAAGTGCTGGTATCTGGCAAGAACCAGGAAGATCCAAAGGGAAAGGTTTCTTTTTCCATTGATGATATAAAAAGACTGAAGAAAGACCTTTCAACAATGGGTATCAGCTATACTGCCCGGTCTGATATTGTTGACACTTCGGTATCCAGTGGCATTAATGTGTTCCCTGTCAGGCTGATAGGTACTGACTATATGTATCCGTTGTTTAGCAGGCTGTCTTTGGTGGAAGGAAGCTTTATTACAAGGAAACAGGAAGAAGAGGGAGCGATGGTCGCAATAATTGATAAGGAATTGGCCTGGGATATTTTTAAGACAAAGAATGCTGCAAACAGGACTATTGATATATGCGGAGCCGCTTTCAGAATCATAGGAGTTATGGAAAAGGATGCATCAATCATAGGGAAGTTGACGGATGACGGCTTGCCTATGGTGTACATACCTGCTTCGGTAATGCTGGAGCGTGATGCTACGGCACGGATTATAGATCTTCAAATAAAAACAGCCAACGCCGGTACCCTGGGTCAGAACACAACTGAAATTTCGGCTGCTATCAGGCAAATAGGCAAGGACCCTTCAAACTTCAATATCATTGACTACAATCTAAAGCTCGCATTGATGGAGCAGAAGCCGCTGCTGCTGGTATTTATTCTGGGAATTGCATCCATGCTCATATTGTTGTCGCATATAAAAAACTTAATCAAGAAGATATATTTTCTAATCAGAGATAGGTGCAATGGGGATTATTTTTCAAATGTCATTAAGCATAATCTGAAGGGAATAGAGAGCCACATCCTTGAAATGGCACTTTCACTAACGGGAATAGTGTTTATATGGATAGGAATCAGATTCACACTATATATTCCACCGCAGAATATTCCGGATGAGTTGATAAATATTTCTTACTATTCGGATCTGGTCACAGCTGCTATTCAAGAAGGCATACAAAGCAGGGGCTATATTGCGCCCCAGACAGAACTGATTGTTAACGCTACTGATATGCTCTTAAACCTGCTTTTCTGCATTTCCTTCATTCTGGGGTTACTGCTTTTATATGCGGGTCTCAGGGAGCTTAAGGGATTAAATATGGATTCCGGCAAACTTACATCTGTATTAGGTTTGTTGTTCATTCTTTCAATGGTAATTCTGACTGCGGCAGCATTTTTATTGGGTTTGCCCTATACAGCGAATGTAAAGAGCGTCTTGGTGATATGGGCATTTATATTCTTAAATAACTTACGCATAACAAATCGAAAGGAAAGTGATGTAAAAAATGTATAGAAAAATTATTAGCCTGCTGCTTATAATGATACTTACAGTGAGTCTTGCTGCTTGCGGTACGGGAAGCAAAACTGTATCCCAGCAAAGGGGGGATGATACAGAGAAGAGCCAGGAGGTAATTATCGTATCAGTTCCTTCGTCCGATAGACAGCTTGAAATGGCTGCAAGCAAGTTCCAGAAGGAGCACCCTGAGTACAAGATTGATATACAGACATATCCAAGCAGTGATTATGAAACATATGTGAAAAGCCTGAATACAAAGATACTGTCAGGCAAAGGACCTGACATCATATCAGTAGCAGGGCTGCCCTTTGAGAACTATATAGATAGGAACATACTGGCTGATATAGGTGATCTGATGGCTAAAGACAGCAGTTTTGATATGAGCAAATATTATACCAATATCTTTGATGCGTTAAAAACTAATAGCAGCCTGCATGTTATGCCTACGAGATTTACCTTCAATGTGTTGATGGCAAATCAGGAGATACTTGACCTGGAGGAAATAGAAATTAATGACAATAAGTGGACATGGAATGATTTCAAATCAGTCTCGGAGAAAGTGACACAGAAGGACGGAGTTGGTGCGGTTAAACGGGCGGCATTACCCGGCTTAAACTCTATGGACATGTTGAACCTCTTTACAGGCGGAAGCTACAGCAGTTACATTGATGCTGACAACAAGAATGCCAGCTTTACTTCCGAGGGCTTCATAGACCTCTTAGATACAGTGAAGGCTTTTAGTGATGAAAAGCTTGTAAACAGCAATGTACAAACAGATATGGTATCGGTGCTGGATGCTGCAGGAAGAGGATCGATAGTCTTTTATCCGTGCAACATCAATGATTATTTTATGTACTGGTTTATGAAGTCTGCGCTTAATGACCATTTAAGCCTCTACAATATTCCTTCTGCAGGCAATTCCGGATCAAATACCTTTGCTTCAAATTCCCTATATGCCATAAACAAGAATTCTCAATATACAGAAGCGGCCTGGGAATTTTTGAAGGTGCTTTTGTCCGATGAAATCCAGCTGCTGTCATTAAGGGAAGAGGGGTCTCAGGAGGAATCTGAAGCATCGGGAGGTAAAGACGAGGTGCTTGTTGGCGGTTTTCCAATCAACAGAATTGCACAGCAGCAGAAAGCAAAGCTGGCTATAGATACATCAAAAAGTATGAAAAGGAATATAAGGTTGAAGCTGGATGGCCCCGGTGAAATCTCATTAAATCCGGCACCCATGACTCAAGAGGATATTGACTATATAGACAAGTTTATTGAGGAACTGAATACTTATGGCAATGCAGATCCCAATGTAGACAATATCATTAGGGACGAAGCAAAAACATTCTTCAGTGGAGATAAATCAGCAGAAGAAACAGCAGTGCTGATACAGAGAAGGGTAAATACCTATCTTGGAGAATAGGTAAACCTGGGTGTAATGTGATACAAACGACGGAAGTATTGCATATATAGAAAAATGCGCCATACATTCAGGGCAGGTATGGAAACCTGCCCCTACGCATAATACAAGCATATCAATTTAAGGGACGGTTTCCATACCGTCCCGTTAATGCCATATCATGGTTGCGGGTGGTGTAGTGGCGGTCATTGGCCGTCCGCATACTTCGCAATTCTCCTCTGGCTCCAGCAAGAAAGGATTGGTAACTCATGACTTTTTTTTCTGAAAAGACCACAACCAAACCCCGTATAGTCATTTTCTTCAGTATATTCCTGCGAAAGTTTCAGCACCTTGTGAAGCTTAATATGTTGTTCTTCTTGTTCAATCTGCCGGCAGTGATAGTTATGCCTCTGGCTGCACAGTTTTTTCTTCCGATGTTGAATAAAAGTACAGTTATGACAGGCAATAGTATTTATGAATTGATGTCTTACTTTGCAGCAGGAGCTGTCCTGGTATGTATACCTGTTGTGACAGTCGGCCCGGCACAGGCAGGCTTTACTTATATACTAAGGAATTTCTCCCGTGAAGAGCATGCATTTTTATGGGGGGATTTTAAGGAGCATGCAGTTAAAAATGCCGGACAAAGCAGCCTCATATGCCTTATTGACCTGATTGTAGTATTTGTCATTGGAATTGATATCAGCTTTTATATGAGAATAAGTGAAAAGAACATGTTTCATACTGCAGGGACTTTTATGGTTATAATACTTTTTATCATCTATGTAATGATGCATATGTATATCTATCCGATGCTGGTTACATTCAAGCTTTCAATCAAACAGATATATAAAAATGCTTTTATATTTTCTATTATCAGATTCTTTCCAAATCTGGGGATACTTGCTCTTTGTTCTGTATTGGCCTTATTGCCGCTGTTGCTGATTCCTGCAGTGGGAATTTTGATGTTCCTATTCATAACAATGAGTTCAATAGGCTTGATTACAAATTTCTATGTATATCCGTTGCTGAAAAAGTACATGCTGGACAAGCTGTCTGATATGAGCTAGGGAACGCTGATGACAGACGTTTTATATGAAAGAATTGCATTTCATATAAAAGTCTTTTATGCTATATATGTCGCGAAAAGGATTTATCAATACAAAATCAGTGCCTGAACTTTTATGTTACACAAAAAAGTTTTGTCACAGGTTGAAGATTCCGACTTTGTGTTAAAGTAATGTACTTTTTGCGACATATGAATCAGGAAAAATATTTCTTACTATTTAAATATAATGTAAAATGTTCAGTGAGAAACATATAGTACGGTAAACAAACTGAAGGCTATATTAATAAAACCTTAAGATTTTCATAAGAAAACTATTATGATATAAATTTTTATTTTGCAGTACTATAATAATGAATGTGATCAGGAAGAAGGGATAGAACTTATGAGCGGCAATATTTTGGTTGTAGATGATGAGCAGTCCATAGCGGACCTGATTGAGGTATATTTAAAAAATGAAGGCTTTACAATATTCAAATTCTATAATGGGCAAGATGCGTTAAAATGTGTTGAGTCTGAACAGCTGGAGCTTGCAATACTTGATGTCATGCTGCCGGACATTGATGGATTTACTCTTTGTCAAAAAATCCGGGAAAAGCATAAATTTCCGGTTATCATGCTGACAGCTAAAGAAGAAGAAATAGATAAGATTACCGGATTGACATTGGGAGCGGATGACTACATAACAAAACCCTTTCGCCCATTGGAGCTTATTGCCCGTGTAAAAGCCCAACTCCGAAGATTTACCAAATACAACTCTGCAGAACCAAAACAGGAAGAACACTTGATTGCAATTTCCGGATTGGTATTGGACAAGGATACCCATGAATGCACGCTGAATGAGAAGAAACTGGCTCTCACTCCAACAGAATTTTCAATACTCTGGGTCCTTTGCTCCAATCGTGGACGGGTGGTTAGTTCGGAAGAATTGTTCCATGAAGTATGGGGAGACAAGTATTTTACTAACAGCAATAATACTGTAATGGTTCATATCCGGCACCTAAGAGAAAAAATGCACGACAGCGCGGAGCATCCCAAATACATCAAAACGGTATGGGGGGTTGGCTATAAAATTGACAAGTAAGAGGGATAACAGAAGTAATGATTATTCAAAAATAAAAAGAAAAGTGTATTTTCGAATGCTCCTGATTATTTTTGCCACGGCTGCGACTGTGTACTTCCTGCGTTTTTTCATCCAGAAGAACTTTAGTGTTGGAGATATTATTGTACAATTTTTAAGAGATACCTTTTATATGCGTGAAAGAGATGCAATAATACTCTCCCATATTTTATTTCTGAATAATATGGAAGCTTTTACACTTGTTGCAATTCTCATATTCTTAGTTATTCTGCTTAGATTTTCAGTTTCCTGGTTTACTAAGTATTTCGATGAAGTCAGTGACGGAATGGATAAACTTGTTGAGGAATCAGTTGATGGAATTATATTATCACCGGAATTGGATTTTATGGAGAAAAAACTTAATCAGATAAAAAGCAACTTGGAAAAACAAAAAAAAGCCGCCCTCGATGCAGAGCAGCGTAAAAATGATTTGGTGGTTTATCTGGCTCATGATATAAAGACACCTCTGACTTCTGTTATAGGATACTTAAGCCTTCTGGATGAAGCTCCCGATATGCCTCCGGAACAGAAGGCAAAATACGTCGGTATCACCTTGGAAAAGGCTTATAGATTAGAGCAGCTTATAAATGAATTTTTTGAGATCACAAGATTTAATCTTCAAACTATTGTTTTGAATAAAGAAAAAATCAATTTACTGTTTATGCTCCAGCAGATAGCAGATGAATTCTATCCAATGCTGGCACCACAAGAAAAGCAGGTGTCAGTCAATGTGCCGGACGGCCTCACTTTGTGGGCAGATGCAGACAAACTTGCCCGTGTCTTTAACAATATCCTGAAGAATGCAATAGCTTACAGCCATGAGAATAGTGCTATTGATATCACTGCAGTTATACAAGGAGAGAATACAGTTATAACATTCACCAATCAAGGCAATCCGATTCCTCCGCAAAAGCTGGATACAATCTTTGAAAAATTCTACCGTCTGGATTCCTCTCGTTCCAGTAATACAGGAGGTGCCGGATTGGGACTGGCAATTGCCAAAGAAATTATAACGGCACATGGCGGAATAATAACGGCGGAAAGTAATCCAGAGAAAACAGTTTTCAGTGTAATCCTACCTATTTCGGATAAAAAATAAGAGAAAATTAAGAGGTTCTTAAGCTGGAATTTCAAAACAGCTTCTTGTTCTATGGTTAAATCTTATTATCACAGGACAAGGAGCTGTTTTTTATGACAAGGCAAAAACGAAAGAGAAAACTAAAAGTGAAAAGATTTATAACATTCCTACTCATGATTACGGTTGTTGCTTTTGCTTTCAAATATGCAGGGGCCCTCATGAGTAATAACTTGGCTGAAAAAAAGGATATTGCTAAGGCAGTGGTTCCACCGATAACTATAAAATCCGACCTTTCCCCAACATTAAACTCAAGCAGTTTGCATAGTCTTTATGCGATTCTGATTGATATGGAAGATGATACAATACTGATGCAGAAAAGAAGTGAAGAGAAAATCTATCCGGCATCTTTGACGAAAATTATGACGGTAATTGTTGCTATAGAAAATCTGTCAGATATGCAAAAAGAGATCACACTTTCCAGTTCAATGTTTCATGCGCTATTTGAGGCAGATGCTGCAATAGCAGGTTTTAGACCCGGTGAAAATGTCAAGGCTATAGATCTTATCTATGGAGCGTTGTTGCCAAGCGGTGCGGAGTGCTGTATCGGACTTGCTGAGCATATTGCTGGTTCTGAGACAGACTTTGTAAAAATAATGAATAAAAAAGCATCTGAGCTTGGTATGGATAACACCCATTTTGAGAATTCAACCGGCCTTCACAGTGAAAACCACTATACAAGCGTAAAGGATATGGCTGTACTTCTGAAATATGCACTGGAAAACAGCGCGTTTCGAGATGTATTTACTTCAAAGCGCTATTCCACTGCGCAGACAAACAAACATCCGGAGGGCATTACATTTTACAGTACAATGTTTAAGGATCTGAAGACTCCGGAAATAATCGGCGGGAGAATCTTAGGAGGAAAGACAGGATACACCGGTGAAGCCGGGCAGTGCCTTGCAAGTCTTGCACAGAAGGAAGGCAGGGAGTATATACTTGTGACGGCAGGAGCCAAGGGCGATAACAGAGCAGAGCATTTTAACATTGATGATGCGTACACTGTGTATAATGGGTTTTGAAAGTGAGGAAATAGCAACAGGGGAGAAGCAAAAATATTTTTAAAATAAATGCCTGCCACGACAGCTGTCGGTTATCATATAGTGAACCGGCGATACCTTTTTATCAGTCGGGCAGGTACTTTTTTTTAGATCCAGGTCGCGTATGCTCTTGATTTGTCCGCTGGCTAACATATTTTCGTAGGCTCTTTGTGACAAGGACAGCTTTTCCCGAAGTATTGCAGATACTTTTATTTGTGAAGCATATTTACTTTTTATGATTAAGTGTACAGGTGAACTTTGGCAAACCTCCTCACCGACTATTTTATAATCAGGTAAGCCTGCTTCAGCACCATTTCTTCTCAGCAGTTCTACATTCATGGCATAACTTTCGGCGAGGGCACTGTCGTTCCCATGAAATTGTTCCAGCAGGTTCATTGAAAAGAAACCTTAGATTCTATTAACAAAAGAAAATGAGCCAATACGGAAACGTATCAGCTCATTTTTTCAAATATACCACCATGTAAATATAGTGTCAAGTGATGGATATGAATTTGAAAATATGAATGCCAGGCACTATGTTCAAATGTCGTGCCTGGCACATACTATGCTGCATTTCTCTGCACTTTTTCAGCACCCTTCAGGAATCTGCTCAATGGTTTATATACCAGTATCACTATCAATGAGTTGGCAATGGATTTAATGATATTAAAAGGCAGGATTGCTGTCGGAAGCATTGCCACAACCGCATCATAGGGAACCCCATAAAACCTTACTGTGAAGAACAGATTCATGGGTATCATCACAAGAACCATACAGAGTGAGCCTGCTGCCAAAGCTGCAAAAGCTCCCTTGAATGTGTGGAATCGTCTGTATATAGCACCGGATACTACTACTAGAGTACCTGTTGCCAAGACATGCATTACCAATCCTACCCAGCCTGCCGCAGCACTTACTGTGAATGCCTGTATAGTTGAAACTATAACCGTCATCACCAATCCAGCCACAGGGCCATACATGAATGCGGCTACAAGCATCGGCACATCTCCAGGCTCATACTCCAGAAATGGTGCAGACGGTATGATGGGGAATTTGACGAGCATCACCAGCACTATGGAAAGTGCAGAAAGTACTGCGATCCTCACAAGTTTGTTTGTTTTGTTTTCCATTATAAAACCTCCGAAATAAGAAAATTCCCTGAAGATATAATCTCAGGGAATGTCAATTGCTCAAAAAATGCATCTTCTTCCATCCAGACTTTACTGTCGGCCCCGGAATCAAACCGGGTCTGCTTTCGCTCGCGGGCTAACAGCTCATGCTGCATTACCGCCGATCGGGAATTTCACCCTGCCCTGAAGATTATATTCAGTTTACGTTATAATTTTAGCACCAAAAGGATATAAAGTAAATACCCCTTTAGTTGTTCAATCATGTATCAAATCGGATAAATGATATTGTAAAGGGAAATATAATGAAAAGTAATATTACGGGAGTGCTGCATATGGATAAAAAGGTTGTTAAGGAACTAAATGCTTATCTGAAGGGTGAATACATGGCAATAAAATCATATGAGGATTTTATTGAAAAAGTTAAAGACCAATCAATCAAGGAGGAACTGCGAAGTATCCAGCAAGACCACAAGAAGCATGCAGCCAAAGTGACGGAGCGGATAATGAGTCTTGGGGGTAAACCTGTGAAAGGTCCGGGTCTCATGGGAGTGATGTCGGATATGAAGAATCTGCTTAAAAGGAACAGCAATGATACGGAATTTATTTTAAAGGATGCAGGAAGTGGAGAGTACAGAGGTATACAGATGGCAGAGGAAGTGGTAAAGGGGGATCTGGATGCGGAGAGCCGGAAGCTTATTGAAGACCTGCTGCGGGAGGACCGTGGGCATGTAAACAGAATAAGCAATTTTATTCATTGAGAAAAGCCGCTTTATAACGGCTTTTCCTTTTCTGCTGCATCGGAATATTCCTGTTGGAGTGTTTCCATAAGCTCCTTTACCGATACAATTTTCTCAGATCTATATGCATTTGCCCCTGCAAAGGCAAATCCATGCTCAAGATTGCCCTTCTGTGCATTGGTCAATGCCATGGCTATGCAGTAGGGGCTGTTCTTATAATCACATGTGACTATGCAGTGGTATGGACATTTGAAAGGCTTATTGGCACCTTTTGATATATCGTCGGTGAAGTTGTTTCTGATAGCTCTTCCCGGCATGCCCACAGGACTTTTTATAATAGTAACATCATCTTCCTTTGATTTGATGTATGCATTTTTGAAATCTTCAGAGGCATCGCACTCTTTTGTAGTTACAAAGCGGGTAGCCATCTGGACTCCAGAAGCTCCAAGCTTCATTATATTATAGATATCCTCCCCTGTGTAAATACCTCCGGCGGCAATTACCGGTATAGACCTGCCGGCCTTGGCCTCAAAGGATTTGACTTCATTTACTACCTCTGGAATGATCTTTTCCAAAGAATATTCTTCATCAAAAATCTGAGTTTCTTTGAACCCTAAGTGTCCTCCTGCTTTAGGGCCTTCTACGACTATGGCATCCGGCAAATAATTGTATTTTTCCAGCCATTTTCTGCAGATGACGCTAGCTGCTCTTGCAGAGGATACAATGGGAACCAGCTTTGTCTGGTACTTCCCCTCCAGATACTGTGGAAGGTTGAGCGGAAGGCCGGCTCCCGAAAAAATCACATCTATGCCTTCTTCAATGGAAGCCCTTACGAACTCCGCATAGTTGGTCAGAGCGACCATTATATTTACTCCGATGATACCCTTTGATTTCTCACGGGCTTTTCTGATTTCGCTTTTAAGCCTTGTGATGTTTGCTTCAAGGAATTTTGTAGAAAAATCATAATCAAGCATACCTATGCCGGCTGCAGCTATTACACCTACGCCGCCTTCATTTGCTACAGCTGCTGCAAGGCCGGATAAAGATATTCCTACTCCCATTCCTCCCTGTACAATAGGCAGTCTGGCAGTCAGATCACCTATTCTTAACTCCTTTAGTTTGTTGATGTTCATAAAAACCTCCATTTATGTATAATCATTGTATAATAATGTATATTATTCCTTATTTACCCCGGAATTTTTCGCGTTGTAACTAGTATACCATAACTGTAGGCTTGTGAATATTGAAGTTTTTCTCACTTAGTATTTAATTTCAAATAATGCAGCTTTCTATACTATATATTTTGTTATTATGCAGTGGATTTATGCGGAAGGAAGCATTGCAGAGCCTAGAAGAAAAGGTCACAGCATATAAGGCAGGCATAAGATGTAATAGAAATGCTGACTGGCATTACTACTATGTTGGAGGGTCTGTTATGGTCAGAATAATGGTTGACAGCTCCTGTGACCTGGCGGAGGAGCTGGTGACGGAATAAAAAGAAGCTGAAGGTATTGGAAAAATTATGAAGAATATAAATAACTAATAGGAGGATGAAGTGAAAGGGATACGGCAATATTGCCGGTTATGGAGGAAAAAATGAGTATAGTGATAATTCAGGAATGTGAAACCTATGACATTGAAAGAGTGATTGATAAGATCAATTCAGGTATGGAGAGCCTGGGGGGCTGGGAGAGAATCCTTAGCAGAGGAATGACTGTGCTCATCAAAGTAAATCTCATTGGTCCAAAGACTTCCGAAACAGCAGCAATTACTCATTCTGAATTTGTCAGGGCTTTGACCAGAATACTGATTGGAAAAGGATGCAAGGTGTGGATAGGCGACAGCTCGGGAGGTGCAATAGCGGGAATAGCACCTACAGCCGGAAGTCTTGAAGTGTCAGGGCTGGCTAAGGTGGCAAAGGAAGAGGGGGCTGAGATTAAGAACTTCGACAAGGAAGGGGTTATCAAGGTCGAAAAAAAGGATTGCAGCCTGGGAGATATGTATCTTGCCAAGCCGCTTTTCGATGCTGATATTGTAATTAATCTGCCTAAGCTTAAGACCCACACCTCTGCTATATATACAGGAGCTGTCAAGAATCTTTTCGGTTGTGTGCCGGGTCTCAGAAAAGCAGCATATCATAAGGCAGCACCAAACCCCAAGGATTTTGGGAACATACTTGCTGATATCAATGAAGCTGTAGTTCCGGTTCTTCATATAATGGACGGAATTACTGCCATGGAGGGTGAGGGACCTACAGCGGGAAATGTTTACTTATCGAAAAAGATCATAATGAGTACAGATCCTTTGGCATTGGATACTGCAGCAATGGATATGATAGGGTTGGATATAGAAGCTGTACCTGTTTATGATGCAGCAAGGGAAAGAGGCTTAGGTGAGTGGAAGCTGGAGAACATTGAGGTAACAGGTGACTATGATTTTCCACCGAAGCTTAGCGGCTTCAGGCTGCCAAAGAGATTTGGAAGCAGCAAAAAGCGGAATTATGGAATTTTGGTAAGGCTGATAGACTTTTTTAGAACTAGGCCCAAAATAGATAAGAAAATATGCAAAGGCTGTAATGTATGTGTTGAGAGCTGCCCTGTACAGGCAATAGATAAGCAGACAAAAGAAATCAACTATAAAATATGTATTGAATGTATGTGCTGTCATGAGCTATGTATGCACAAGGCAGTAAGGCTGAAAAAGGACAATCCTGCAGCCGGAACAATTATGAAGCTTTATAGAGGGAACTACAATTAATTGGGAATACAACCAATAAATCGGTTGTATTATTCTCTATAAATGGTTTACTTTTACAGACGGGGAGGGTATAATAAAACTATAAATGTTAAAAAAATAACAAACAGTAGTGAACCAGGGTACTTGATTTATATCATTCCTTCAGAGGAAAGAACATATAGAAACTGCTTCTGGAGAGGCAAAAGACCAGTGGTTACGGGCATTGTGCTGATTATGATGCTTAGGGGTGATTAGATGGTAGAACTGAGGTTTTATATTGTTGGTGGTTACATAAAGATTGAAAAGAAGGCCTATACACAGGAAATGCTGTGCGAGGACAGCTGCCTCCGCCAAATCCTCAATTGGAAGGGATCAAAGGATTTTTCCGAGAAGCATCCTGTAGTGGGGGAGCCAGATGAAAACGACATCATAACTATTGATTTTAACTATACAGTACATGTAGAAATGGGACAGTCGGCTATGGATATACTCAACAGACTCAAAGCAAGACACGGGGATAAGGTGAAAGGTATGATCTGCTGCAGATGGATGGCAGGCTACAGTATGAGCAACTTCACCATCGACTTGGATTCTGAGGATGATAGGGTATATATGGAACAATAATGGGATGTAGTATTATAGTAGAAAAATGCGACACAGTCGCATTTTCGGTTGCGAGATGCAGGCACTGGGTCATGTCTCAGGGGTCCTGTTGCGAGTTTCGTGTGTTTATGCAGGGGCAGGTTTCCATACCTGCCCTGAAGAATGTGCAAGATGCGGACGGCCAATGGCCGTCCCTACGGATTGCCATTATCATATTGTAGGGGCGCGCATTGCGTGTCCGTTTGTTGCACATTTTTCTATTATTACAGCTCAAACAGGTCTGCCTGAGGGAATAATCCATAAAGGCCCCCTGTATGAATGAATAATATGTTCTTATACTTTTTGAAGGTACCTTTCTTTATCTCTTCACTGAGCCCATACATTGCCTTGCCTGTATAGACAGGGTCAAGCACAACACCTTCCAATGCAGCCAGATCGTATATGAACTTCAACTCTTCCGGCCGGCTTAAGGCATAGCCTCTGCCCACATAACCGTCGATGATTCTGATTTCATCCTGGGATACCGGCACCTTAACGTCCATATACTCCATACTCTCGTAGAGTATCTCTTCGATTCTTATTCTGAAATATTCTTCGTCTCCTCCCACACAGAAGCCATATATATCTGCAGGGTGGCTATGCAGCTTGTTTGCCAGCCATAATCCTGAATATGTGCCTCCTGAGCCTGTAGCCAGTACAATACAGTCAAAGCTTGTATTCATATGCTTCTCCTGTTCAATTATCTCTTCCATGGCAGTGTAATAGCCAAAACCGCCAATACCATTTGAAGCTCCTTCCGGAATAATGTAAGCCTTGAAGCCTTCACTTTCTAATTCCTGTTTGATGGACTCCATGATTTCCGTCCGTTGATCGCTGTACTCCTCCGGGGTGATGAAGCGGATATCAGCTCCCAGCAATCTGTCGAGAAACAGGTTGCCTGCCGGTTTGGCGTCTTTATCTCCCCTGAGTACAAGGCAGCATTTCATTCCCAATTTTACTGCGGCAGCCGCTGTTGCCCTGCAGTGGTTGGATTGAAGCCCTCCGCAGGTTATAAGGTAGTTACAGCCATTATCCAGGGCTTCCTTTATAGAGTATTCCAACTTTCTGACCTTGTTGCCGGAGAGCTCAGTACCTGTCTGATCATCTCTCTTTAAGAAGATCTGAGGTCCCCCAAGCTCTTTTGAAAGTCTGTCTAGCTTTTCTATCTTTGTAGGAAGGTTGGCAAGGTGTATTCTTTCGGGAATTTTAATCATAATTAATCCTCCATAACAAGCATTTGATTATATTATATATCAAAAACATAATGAATAGTGGCAAAAATTGTGTATAATAGAAAATGCAAAGGATTGATATCCCGGTTGTTTTATATGTGAAGGAATATGTAATGGGATTAATGCAAAACATAAATGATGAAAATGAGGTAGTGCAAATGAACGATATTGCCGGAAAAGGCTGTGAAATACTGGTTCCATTCAGTGAGAGGAAACCCCTTGCTGATATAGAGCGGAGCCTAATAAAAACTTACAGGAAGAATATATGGAGCAAGTTCATTAAAGCGATAAAGGATTTTAAACTGGTTGAAGAGGGGGATAAGGTGGCTGTCGGCGTCT
>JAWLHF010000079.1:0-16358 GCA_041690515.1 Clostridiaceae bacterium
CACTAGAGTACTCAGTGTTAAAGAAATCTCCGCTCGACTTGCATGTGTTAGGCACGCCGCCAGCGTTCGTCCTGAGCCAGGATCAAACTCTTAAGTTAATATGTGATTCACCTAAGTGAATACTAACTAATTGTTTGCCCTAACTCAAAAGAATTCTGACTGTTCTCAGCGCAGATATTTCTACGCTTCAAACCTTCATTTGGTTATCAATTTACACTGTTTAGTTTTCAAGGATCAAGTTGTAACGGGCCTGTAAGGCCATTTGTATCGCATACCTCAATGTATGCTTTTTAGTAAATGTTGGTGGCGTTTCTGCCGCCGACCTTTACTATGTTACCACATCCTCAATTCGCTGTCAATACTGTTTTTGCTGGTTTTTAGTGGTAACTTCTGTATCTCGTTTCCTGTCTGTTTTTTGCCTCACATCCGAGGCAGGAATTACATTCTATCATGTCTGTTGCTCAGTGTCAATTGGTAATTCCTTCTTACTACTAATCAAGAAGCATTTCTTGATTTCGTATTTCATCCTGCGCTGTTCGCGACAGGAATCTTATCTTAACATGTTTCCTGATTAGTGTCAATTGTTATTTCCTTCTTTACTACTAATCATAAAGCATTCCACAGTACATCCATTCTAATGAAGCTTAGCTTCATTGCTGATACTCAACGTCGTTGCTTGGAAGGGACATGGCTGAGCACAATAGTCAACTGAGAGTTTACGACATTTGCCTACTCCATTCTTTCTATTATAAATCCATTATCAATAAGATATTGTATGACCTCCGGCAGAGCCTTTGCTGTTTCCTCGCGGGCGCTGGTACTATGAAATAGAATAATCGCATTGTTCTTATTCTTTAACTGGCTTTTTACAGCAGCGACTATTTCACTGCTTTTGATTCCTTTTATTCTGCTGTCCATACTATCTACATTCCATAGTACTACTTTATAATCTGATAATGCATCCTTGTACTCCTTGCTTCGTATATATGGTGCACCATAGGGAGGTCTGAAAAGTTTGGTTTTTATGCCAACCGCATCATATATCGCTTTTGTTGTCCTGTCAAGCTCCTCTGAAAATTTTATTACATCCGTATATATGATTTCCTTTTTGTGTGTATAAGTATGATTTCCTATATTATGTCCCTCTTCTATGATCCTGTTCAAGATATCTTTATGCTTACTTACCGAATTCCCTAATATAAAAAATGTGGCTTTTATATCATACTGCTTCAATATATCCAATACCTGAGGAGTGACTTTACTGTCAAGTCCGTCATCAAAGGTAAGATATGCTGTCTTATATCCCTTATCATCGGTTCTATCCGCTTCCGGTGATTGTTTGGCCACAGGCTTCGGGTTCAAAATATCTTCTGCTACCTGTCCTGCAAGAAGAATATCCTTTTTTGTTATGATCCTTATACATCTTATATCATATAGAACTTCCACATCAAATCCTAGATAGTCCACCAGGTATAACACAGGTACATATACAGTTTTGTCCCTTATATAAGCATAATTATCTGACAACCTTCCCTTTACTTCAAGGAAGGCCTTCTCCTGCATTATTTTCAGAGAAATCGTAATGTCCTGTCTGTATATTGTTAAAGTATCGCCTTCTTGTCTTATCGTCACTCCCAATTTCTCTACTACCTTGCTCAGCGGAATATATGTAATTCCTTCTAAAGTAAATGCTGAAATTTCCTTATTTAAAGGAGTATCATCTATTATAAGGTTAAAGCCTGCAAAACCCTCTGAAAACACTGGTATATAGCTTAATATCATAAAAATAATCAAAATAAATGTCGATAATTTTATTATTTCACTTTTGTTCATTTTCTATCTCCATACCTGTCTTTCCCTGAAAACCTGTCCCACTACCATTTCATATTTAGCAAGAGACTATCTCATCATATTTCTCTTTTACCTTTTTCAAGTCCTCCCAAAAAAGCCTTTTCTTGCTTTCATCTCTAAGCAAAGCTGCCGGATGAAAGGTCGCAATGATGTAATAACCCTTTCTTTCTATCCATTTGCCTCTTATTGATGTAATTCTTGTCTGTCTGTCGATTATGTATTTTGCAGAAGTAGCTCCCAAGCACACAATTATTTTGGGTCTAATGATTGCAACCTGGCTGCGAAGGTAAGGAAGGCATGCTTCCGCTTCATCCTCCGCAGGAGTGCGGTTATTTTCAGGCCTGCACTTGCATATATTGCAAATATAAAAGTTTTTGTCTCTAAAAAATCCCAGAGCATTCAAAGCTTTATCCAAAAGCTTGCCTGCCTTGCCTACGAAGGGCCGTCCCTGCTTATCCTCATCTGCACCGGGGGCTTCCCCTATGAACATGACCTCTGCACCAATATTCCCTTCACCAGGTACAGTATTGGTCCGGTTAACATGCAGTCTGCATTTGGTGCAGCCTTCAATCTCCCTTGACAGCTCATCCATAGTAATCATAGCCATACCCCTTCTACTATGTATATTATAGCGGTAATTATAATATACTAGTTTTTTCTATAAATGGACAGCCTTTTTTCGAAAAATCAAATCACATATACTTTTTAATAAATGGTTTATTGATTCTTCTAGAAATGTTATAATATAACATCTGCAGTTAATATCTGGATATATAAAGAAACAGAGAGATTCAAAGTTTACGAGGAGGGCATACCATTATGAAAAAGTCTTATACACTACTTTTAGCAGCAATAATCTTATTTGTGGGTTTTACTCAGTATAAGTCCAGTACAGAGGAATTTGTTTACGAGGATGCCTCCATTTTTTATGATAGCGGTATAGCAGTTGTCCAAATCAATGATCTATACGGATGTATTGATAAAAGCGGGAATATAGTCTTGGAACCTCAGTATGATGAGATAATCTATAATTCAGAGCATAATATACAGGTAAGATTAAAAGATCATTATGGACTAATAAATGTAGATGGATCAATGATACTGGAGCCCAAGTATGAGGAAATAGGACTCTTTCTGCCAAAATCCTTAGTAAGAATCAAATATAATGGCATGTATGGCTATATCCATCAAGACGGAAGAGTAATTATAGAACCTAAATATGAGGATGCGGACTTATTCTTCAGAGGAGATATGGCTGCAGTTAGAGATAATGGCAAATGGGGTTTTATTGACAGAAACGGCAGACTTGTTATAGAACCTAAGTTTGACGAAGTCAATGATTTCAGGGAAAATCTTGCCGCTGTTAAAATCAATGGGAAGTGGGGCTACATTGATAAAACGGGGAATTATATGATTCAACCTGAGTATGATAAGGCATCAGGCTTCACTGAAGGATTTGCTCCTGTCTCTGTCCGCGGTAAGTGGGGTTATATAGATAAGAAAGGTAAATTTCTAATAAAACCTAAATACTCTCATGCTTTTGACTTTTCAGAGGGTTTTGCTGTTGTTATTGCGGAAACCTCAGAAGGGCCAAAAGTAGGATATGTAGATAATAAAGGAACTATGATAATAGAACCAGCCTATGATATTGGTCATGATTTTAGGGATGGCTCTGCGAAAGTAAAGATAGAACGCGGCTGGGGTTGTATTGATAAAAAAGGTGAATTCGTTGTAGCGCCTGAACATGCTGAACTGGAGCATTATTACGGAAGTCTATTTGCTTTCATGCCTTATGACGGTACAAATAAACGGGGACTGCTTGACAAAAGCGGCAAGATAGTTATCGAGGCAAGATTTGATACAATTGATATTTCAAACTATGAGATGGGTATTATAAGCGATAATGGAAAATATGGCCTTATAGATATAACCGGAAAGGTCCTCCTAGAACCACAATTTGATGAAATCGATACATCCGTCTCGAAAGACAGTATAAGGGTAAAGCTCCATGATAAATATGGTTTTATAAATACTGAGGGCAAAATGATAATAGAACCTGAATACGATGATGCCGGTATATTCCATGAAGGGCTGGCGGCTGTTAAAATTAGTGGCAAGTGGGGCTTTGTAGATGAAAACAATCAACTGGTAATAAAGCCCCGATATGATCAGGTAGGAGGCTTCTACAACGGTCTTGCATCGGTAAAGTTCAACGGTAAATGGGGTTATATAGATAACAAGGGTAAAAAAGTTCTGTGATATAAAGAAAAAAGCTATTGATTCTTCAATAGCTTACTTAAGCATCAGTTTGTCCTTAAGTATATACTTCCTTCCCCGGTGGACTATTTCAAGGGCTTTACCCTCTATGAGCTGATAAGTTGTTTCTTTAGCACTTACTGCAAGCTGGATGATGCTCCCCCTATAGGTTACCTTAAAGCTGTACTCCTCCCAATTGGGATGAATATATGGTCGGAAACTCAGTACATCGTCATGAACCCGCATCCCTGCAAATCCATTTACAATACACATCCAGCTGCCGGCCATGTTTGCAGTATGAACCCCATGATGTGTATTACCCTGATAATCATCCAGATCCATTCTTGCTGTTTTTATAAAATAATCATACGCCTTTTCATGATACCCTATATCATTGGCCACTATACTGAATATACATGCAGAAAGGGAGGAATCATGGGTAGTGACCTTTTCATAGTAATCATAGTCCCTTCTTTTCTGTAAAAGATCAAATTTATGCCCCAATAGGAACAATGCCAATACAACGTCTGCCTGTTTGCACACCTGATGCCTGTATATGACCAGGGGATGATAGTGCAGCAGAAGCGGATAGTTCTCCTCCGGAACATTTTCAAAATCCCATACTTCTTTCTCCAAAAAACTGTCATCCTGGGGATGTATCCCATGCTTTTGACTATTGGGCAAATACATCTTACCGGCAGCTTCTTTCCAAAGACCTACCTCTTCAGATTCAAGTCCTATAGCAGCAACAAGCCTGTTATAGTATTCCGTATGTTCAATCTTCATCCATTCAGCAATCTTGTATGCATACTCCATATTTTCCTTTGCCATAAGATTTGTATAGAAGTTGTTGTTGACTATTGCAGTATATTCATCCGGGCCTGTAACACAATTTATGCAGAATCTGCCCTCTTTTTCGCTATTGAAGAAACCCAAGTCTGCCCACAGCCTCGCTGTTTCAAAAAGTATTTCCGCTCCGTACAGCAGCAGAAACTCATAATCCTGAGTGACCTCAATATATTTCTTTATTGCATAAGCAATATCGGCATTTATATGATACTGGGCTGTGCCTGCCGGAAAATATCCCGAGCATTCTTCTCCGTTTATGGTCCTCCAAGGAAAAAGCGCCCCTTTGTCATGAGACATCTCTCTTGCCCTGACTCTTGCCTTATCCAGGGTATTATACCTGTATTCCAGGAGTTTCCTGCTGATATCAGGCTTACTGTATAAAAAAGCAGGTATTACATACATCTCAGTATCCCAGAAATAGTGACCCTCATAGCCCTCTCCCGTAAGACCTTTTGCACAGATGTTTGTATTTCCGTCTCTCCCTGTCGACTGGATAAGGTGGAATAGGTTGAATCTTATTGCCTGCTGCAATGGAATATCCCCTTTGATTTCAACATCCGAGACATACCAATAGTCTGACAGGAAGTCATGCTGTTCCTTTTTCAGCTTGTCAAACCCCTGTCCTACTGCAGACTCCAGAACTTCATATACATGCTTAAGGATATTTTCTTTTGCTTCATGAGAGGCATCATAGGCAATATACCTAATAAGCTCTATTTCTTTTCCTTCCTGACCTTCCAGCTGGTATTCCAGACCTACGCAGTCTTCCTTGTTATACTTTTCTGACCTGTACCTGCACTGCGTATTCAAAGTATCTTTTGCTGCACATATTACATTTATTGCTGTCCTCTTGGTCTTCTGTACAAGAATCGCTGTATCTGCTTCTACTGAAGCATTAACGGTATAAAACGCACCTTTTTCCAGTCCTGATCCTATTCTGGGATCCTTCTCTTCCAAAGAGTGTTTGACATCTCCATCAATTTCTGTGATGACTCTTATGCTCCCAGCGAAATTCAAAGGAGTTATTCTGTACTTAACGGCTGCCAGATTCTTCCTCTGAAAGCATACCATTCTCTCAATTTCCAATTTTATTTGTTTTCCCTTGGGTGACTGCCAGATAAGACTCCGCTTCAGAATTCCTTCTTTCATGTTTATCCATCGTCTATATTGCAGAAGCCTGCCCTTCAGCATATTAAATGCTTCATCATCTAAATATAAAGTTATCTTCTTGCCGTTTGCTACATTAATCATCGTCTGGTTCTTTTCAGGGAAACCATACGCTATTTCACCATACTTGATTATACCTTCTTCATATACACCATTCAAAAAGGTTCCTTCTGCTCCCAGGCTTCCATTTTCTTCAAGGCCTTCTTCAAAGGTACCCCTTATGCCGATGAATCCATTTCCTATGGAAAAAATAGTTTCACTGTGGTAGTTTCTTTCAGGGCTAAAACTGCCTTCTATTATCTCCCATTCATCAAGCTCATAATGCAGCTTATTTTCTTCAACCTTTGCCTTCATGCTATTTGCCCCTTTCTGATAAGCACAACCTATACTATTCCTTAACAGCACCCGAAGTCAGTCCTGATACGATCTGCTTCTGGAACAGCAATACAATTATCAGTGTGGGAATAGTTACTATGACAGTTGCTGCAGTAACCTCCCCCCACAGTATGGTGAACTGAGTCCGCAAAAAGGAAATTGCTACCGGAACAGTATGATAAGCTTTGTTTGTATTCAATGTGACTGTAAGCAGGAATTCATTCCATGCAGCAATAAATACGATTATTGCAGTGGTGAATATTCCGGGTGCTGCCAGTCTGAAAACTATCTTAGACAGTATCTGCATTGAAGTGGCTCCATCGATTGTAGCCGCTTCCTCCAATGCAATAGGAATCTTGTTGAAATGTGTAACCAGAATAAACACGGCAACCGGCAAAGTTATAGTAGAATAAGGCAGTACAACAAAATAACTGTTAGTAAGGTTCAGATTCATGAACAGGTTGTATATAGGTCCCACTATTATCATCTGAGGGAACATTGAAACTGCCAGAATTATTCCCAGAAGAAGATTCTTGCCCCTGAACTTAAACCTCGTAATTGCATATGCAGCTAAAGTTGCTACCATAACCACATAAACAGATGTTATGCTTGCTACTACAAAACTGTTCCACATAGACCGAAATATACCGTTTTTTAGAACGTTAGCATAGTTTTCAAGTGTAGGGTTCTGTGATATTATCCTGAATGCACCTTCACCGAATATCTCCTGTGTCGGTTTGAAGGAGGTCAGGAAAACCCATATGAATGGGAAAATTATCACAACCAAATATAATGCTATGAATATGAGTACCATGGTTTTGAAATTATTTGACTTCTTATCCATCATGCCACCTCCTAATCCCTTTCCATAACATTTGCACCGAGTATCTTTATATAGAAGGTCGCAATTATTGCAACACAAACAACCATAAGCAGAACAACAACGGAACCATAGCCAAAATTGGTCTGCTGGAACATGGTCTTATATGCATAAATGGACATTGTCTCTGTTGAACCCCCAGGCCCTCCACCGGTAAGCACGTAGATGAGGTCGAATACCCTGAATGCATCCAGTGTTCTCATAAGAAGGGCAACAAGAATCGAAGGCTTCAAGAGCGGAAGTGTTATCTTAAAAAATGTGTTGAATACCCCTGATCCGTCTACCTTGGCACTTTCGTATACCGCTCCGGGTATAGTCTGAAAACCTGCAAGAATGAGAAGCGCCATATAGGGCGTGGTCTTCCATACATCTGCCAGTATTGCAGAAGTCATCGCTCCCCCTCCGGATAGCAGCAGATTCCTTGAATCGCTTATAATATGAAGGTTTTGCAGGATATTTGCTATAATTCCATTGCTTCCATCGTATAAATAACTCCACATAAGCGCAGCAACAGTTGTAGGTATTGCCCATGGTATCAGTGAAACAGCACGAACAATGCCCTGTCCCTTCATAGCTTTGTTCATTATTATCGCCAAACCGAGTCCAAGCACAAGCTCAAGAGCGACAGAAACTATTGTAAATATAACAGTGTGACCAAGTGCATCATGCACTCTCTCATCCTTCAGAGCGTTCCTGTATCCCTCAAATCCAATGAAGTTGGACTGTACGAAACACTTTTTTGTATCCTCCATTATAAGAATAAGGTTTTCCCTGTCCGGAAAATCATAATTGTTTATAAAAAAGTCCACATCCTCAATAAGCTTACTATAATGAGTCCTGACCTGCCCCTTTAGCTCCCCGCCCAGTTCAATAAAACCCGATTGGTCAGCCAGGAGTTCCTTAAAGTCATTGACGTTATTTAACACTTCATCCACCTTCCCCTGGACATCTTCAGGGAAACTGAACCTGTTCATATCTATAAACATCATCACATAATCCGCATTTTCTTTGAAAAGATCAACATTGAACTTTTCATCCAAAGAAAGCTTGGATTTTTGTTGATCATTCAATTGATAATCAAATACAGAATAATTGATTACCTTCAGTATGGGCCAAAGTGAAAAAACAGCTATGATTATAATTGCAGGCAGTATAAAGAGTGCTTCCTTAAACCCCATCCTTTTCATACGACCACCCCCCAAGAAAGTTTTCAAAGAAATTGGGCTCAAGTTAAACTGGAGCCCAATTTCTATAAGTCCTTTTTAAGGTATATATTACTTCAATGCATTGGTTATATTGGTTACTGTAGTATTCAGGTCCTGTCCTCCGGACAGATATTTGTGTACATTAACCTGTATAGTATCCGAAGTCTTTGAGTAACTAGCTGAAATCGGCCTGGATATTGTCGCCTTCATCGCATTCTGCAATCCTTCGTATGCCAGCAATGGGTTACCAACTCTTTCATCAGTCAGTAGGTAATTGTAACCAGGCATGTATGCACCCCTTCTGGACATAATCATCTGTCCTGTCCAACCTGCAGTATACTTTATGAATTCCCATGCGCCTTCAGCATTTTTTGAGCTCTTGTTTATACCAAGCAGCCATCCGCCTACTGTGCTTCCTTTTGGAAGAGGAGCTATGCCAACCTGATAAGTCTTGACCGGTGCATCTGCCAGCATTCCGTACTGATACGGCCAGTTCCTTGCAAATACGGACTTTCCATTAATGAAGGAATTGTGGGTTTCTGCTTCAGTATAGTTCAATATATCCTTAGGTACAAAATCAGAGGTTACAAATTTCTTCATGGTTTCGAGTCCTGCTTTGATATCCTTGAGTCCGCCTGTAAATTCCGTTACATTGCAGGTAAGTCCTTCATACTGCTTTGCCTGGAAAACAAAACCATCTGTAGTTCCGCGTTTTCCTTTATATTTCTTTGCCATATCATATAGGTCATTGTATGTATAGTTGCCTGTTACAAGCTTTGCTGCATCTTCTGCAGTGACAATATCCGAACGGTAATAAAGCAGTCCCAGGTCCGGGAAATAAGGAAGTGTATACTGTTTTCCCATGTAGCTGCCGGCTGTCATTGAACCTGCATTATACAGGGTCTTATTTAGTTTGTCCCTATACATGTTGACATCGATAGGACTAATGAATCCGGCTGCTGCAAATTCACCTGCCCATACAACGTCCATAGAAATAACATCATACTCACTGGAGCCTGAAGACAAGGATGTCATCAACTGATCATGCATCTGTCCCGAATCGTTTGTCATCTTTACCCATTCCACTCTGTACTTACTCTGGCTCTTGTTGAACTCATCAATAAGTATCTGAGTAGCAGGAGTTGAATCATCCTGTGCTGCGAATTTTATAACTGTCCTTGTGTCTGCATTTACACTAATGCCGAGTCCTGTGATAGTCATGAAAACCATTATAGTCGCTAATAATAATGAGATCCTCTTTTTCATTTATTTCCCTCCTAAAATGTTTTCCTTTCCTACATTGTAAAGCAAGAGAAATATTAAATATACTAAAATATTAACATTTATGTTAAAATATTAATGCCGTCTTTATTTATTCATAAAATTTAGAATCTTCTATTTGCATTATGTAATGGAGGTATATTATGGGTGATCTTAAGTCCATAAAAGAAAAAATCCGCACCTTCCACCACGCTACCCTAATACCCATAAGTCTGATAGAAAAGGGAAGGAGCATTTATTCAATGCCTGATGAGGTCTGTTATATAAACAGCATAATAAAAGATTCATATACACTTGAAGACATGCTGTCCATGTCTTGCTCCGACAGGTATGACAGTATCAAATCCTACTACTACAGAAATAACTATGATGAGTGTTTTATTATCATGCACATCAAAGGAGATCGTCAAGTCATAGCAGGCCCTGTCCTAAATGAGAAAATGCATGAGGGTACAATAAATAACATAATTAGGCTTAATAAACTACCTATAAAAATAAAGGGCAGACTCATATCCTACTTTGAGGACCTGCTTATATTGGATACAAATAGATGCTATTACTGTGGAAAACTGCTTGAGTTCTTATACGGAGGGTCAATTACCGAAGATACCCGCAGTGATTATTCAAAGGAAAACACCGTTATTTCCGATGGATATTTTGCTGAAATGATCAAGAACAGAGAGGCCCTGTTTCATCATCCTCCTTATTTTTTAGAGCAGGAGTTACTGTCTAAAATCAAGTCAGGCAATATGAACGAAACCATGGCATTACTGAGTGAAATAAACTCTCTGAAAAGAACCAGATTATCAAAAGATGCGATGCGATCGGTAAAAAACTCATTGATATGCTCGGTTACCTTATTCACTCGGGCAGCCATAGAAGGTGGCGTAATGCCTGAAGCCGCATTTACGCTCAGCGACTCAATAATACTCGCCATAGAAGAAATGAGCAGCCTACATGAGCTGATGGACTACGAATACACCGCAGCCGAACAATATGTTCAAATAGTACAGGATTTGTCCAAAAGCAAATATTCAACTATAATACAACAGGCTATTTCCTATATTTACAATAATCTGACAAACAAACTTACTCTCGGGAAAATCTCTGATACAATATATGTTCATCCTAATTATCTATCAGCGCTGTTCAAAAAGGAAGTTGGATTGAATCTGCCTGATTATATTATGAAGACAAGAGTCGAGGAGGCAAAATATTATATACGATATACAAATACCAAGATATCAGATATCGCAGCCTTTTACCAATTCTGCAATCAGAGTTATTTCACTCAGATATTCCGAAAGTATGTAGGCTTTACCCCTAATGAATATAGAGTAAAGTACAATCAACAGAATGAATAATTAGGAGTATTCATAATTGAAAATTCAGCAATAAAAGTATAAATTTGTCTTATATATAATTATTAAGTTCAACAGGAGGTCGTATGAATACTATAAAAGGCTGCATATTTGATTTGGACGGAGTAATCGTTGATACCGCCAAATATCATTATCTTGCATGGAAGAGACTTGCAAAAGAGTTGGGTTTCTTTTTCTCAGAGAAGGATAATGAAAGGCTAAAAGGGGTCAGTCGGATGGCCTCCCTGGAAATACTACTGGAAGTAGGCGGACTGACTTTTGATGAAAAGACGAAGCTGGAGCTTGCAACCAAGAAGAATCAGTGGTATGTAGAGTATATTACTGTAATGAGAGAAGATGAAATCCTTCCGGGCGTTAGTAGATTCATAAAAACCATAAAGGAAGCAGGACTGAAAGTTGCTCTGGGATCTGCCAGCAAGAATGCCATGACTATATTGAACGGTCTGAAGCTTACAGAATACTTTGATGCAATTGTTGACGGCAATAGGGTATCCAAAGCAAAGCCAGACCCTGAGGTTTTTCTATTGGCAGCACAGGAGCTTCAAGTACCTCCGGAAAACTGTGTTGTCTTTGAGGATGCAAAGTCAGGAATTGAAGCTGCCAGAAGAGCCGGTATGAAATGCATAGGCGTAGGAAACAACCCTGAACTCTCAGATGCAGACATCATTATACCAGGCTTTGAAAATGTTGATATTAATATACTTGAAAAGAAGAGTATCTGTTCTTAATAAAACTGATACTCTTCTTTTTAGCTTTCCTTATTTTTGACCGTATTTTTCCAGGGTGGTTCTGCGAAGGGACTCACATTCCTCCTCAGGTATCAATTTCATAACCCCTATCTGCCGTGCGTAGTAAGCAATCTTGGCCCCCTCTTCAACTACAACTGAATTTCCAAAAGCTGTTTCAATATCATGACCTACCGCAAGTACCCCGTGATTTGCCAAAAGTATCGCATGACGATCCTTTAAGCGTATAGCAGCTGTTTCTGCAAGCTCAAGAGATCCCATTGGCTTATATATTGCACACTCCACCGGTCCCCCGATAAGAGCAGCCAACTCTGCAACAACTACCGGTATACTTTCATTGCAAGCTGCCCATGCTGTGGCAAAAACCGAGTGGGTATGAGATACTCCAAATACATCCTTCCTTCTCCTATACACCGCACAATGCAGAGGAGCTTCTATGGAGGGCTTTCTATCACCTTCGATTATTCTGCCATCCTCATCCAATACGACTATATCCTCGGCTTTCAGCTTTTCATAATCCATACCGCTTGGGGTGATGCATATATACCCTGTCTCCCTGTCTCTCGCGCTAAAATTACCCATGGTAAGGGGTATAAGCTTTTCTTTTTGTGCTTTTAGTGCAATCTCTATAACCTTTTCCCTAAGCTCCCTATGCAGCATACATCAACCCTCCATTTAAAAACTTTTATTTAGGCATTATTTCTTCATTACCTTATCATATAGCCAATGTTTCTTAATATCTACAGCCTTCTTTGGGCATAGCTCATGACAGCAGAAGCATCTTATACATTTGCTCAGGTCCGGTACAGGCTTTCCGCTGCTCATATCTATTATGCCCGGCGGACAGCTTCTCTTACAATCACCGCAAGATATGCACAGATCATAATTAAAAACCGGCTTAGGCCTTAATGTATTCATTATAATTTTCTCAAAAGCCTTAGGTACCCTGCCTCCCATAAAGTTGACATTAATTGATGTTGGAAGTTTAAAAGGTGTAATTTTTACATCTTCAAGTTGTACACCCTGTACATCTATATCCTTCAGTTTTCCACTGAACAAGTTCCTTTGTGCAGCTGCTATTATAGTAGGAACTATCATAGGATCTACTCCTATTATACTTGAAGCCGCTGCATCCAGAGCATAAGGATTGTCTGATGCCATGATCAGTCCTACGTATCTTTTTTCACCTGCAGAAGGCCCATCTCCTTCCATTCCTTCAATGGCATCGATAACAGAAAAGAACGGTTTTACAGCCTCACAAATATCTACAAGATGGTCTGCAAAGTTATCAACACTATTGAGTCTCAAATGATAATCAGCTTTTACAAGCCCCGGAATGACACCAAACAGGTTTTTCACTGCTCCTGTATAAGTCATCATTCCATGGGTTTTGAGTTTTGCAGCAGATACTATAAAGTCTACCTCTCTGGCGATCTTTATTATTTGCATACTCTTTAGCCTTTTGGCATTAGGATTGGATATCTCAATTGCAGAGGTGTCATAGTTAAGCTCACACCCCGTCCTTTCTGCCACACCCGTCATACCTGCCGCATTATATATGGATCTGAGGCTTCTTTCCGTAAAAGGGCCCCCAGGGCTGTCACCGATTATCACTTTGCAGCCCAGCTCCTGCAGATATTTCACTATCGCTTCTACTACGGCAGGATGAGTCGTAACAGCATCTTCAGGGCTCTTCCTCATAAGAAGGTTTGTTTTCACTAAGACTCTGGAGCCGCTTTTAATATTGTGCTTTATTGCCTCAATACCGTCAAGAGCCTCGAATACTGCCCTCTTCACATTCTCAAATTCATAATTCTCACATCTTGTAATATTAACTGTATCCATATAAACTCCTTATGAAATATTCAGGTTTTGAAATCGACACTGCTTCGTCTGATATAAAATATATATTATTTTATACACAATTATAGCATATCTATCATTTAATATTAAAGAAGCCGATCCCCTCATACAAGATCAGCTTTTTTCATATAATCCCTTAATTTGTGCAAATCCTGCAGATACACATCCTTCAATCCCCTGTTGTATATAATGCTTGCAGGATGATAAAGCGGAAACAATACAAACTCTGTACCTGCAAAAGTAACAGCTATTGGTGCACCATGCATCACGCCTATAGTGGCCTTATTGTCCTTCAATATGCATCGGAGTGCAATATTCCCCAGACTTGCAACAAGCTTTGGCTTTATGATCGTCAGTTCCTGTTCAATAAAATCCGTGCATAAGCTTATCTCTTCCCTGGTCGGAGGCCTGTTGGACTCTCTTCCAGTATCCGGGTTGAATTTTATAGGTCTGAACTTAACAACATTAGTTATATATAAATCTTCCCTGGTAATACCCATTATAGTTATGAATTCCTCCAGGTTCTTTCCTGCTTGACCTACAAAAGGCTTTCCAAGCTCCACCTCTGTCTTTCCGGGAGCCTCACCTACCAGTACTATTTTCGAATCCACATTACCATTGCCAAATACAATAGGCACCTCTTGGTTAAAATGCTCATGGAGCCTATCCCGATGCTGTTGGTTTACACTTTCCAGCTCCCGTATTTTCATTGCTATCCCCTGCTTTCTCCTGACTTGGAATTCACTTTATAAAAATTGATAAAGATGCCCAGAAGCACTATCAGCATCCCTGCCGCAGTCTTGAGATTCAGTTTTTCATTCAGAAACAGTACTGCAAGTATGGAAGCAATCACCGGTTTTAAAAAGAATACCATCGCTCCCTTGCTGGCTGTCAGAATCTTTAATCCTTCAATATAGGTTATATAGGCTATGCCGGAGAGAAATACCCCAAGGTAAAGCACTTTTAGCAGAGTTCCCTGGGGAATATGGAACAACGGAATACCATTCCATAACAGCACAGGTACATACATCATGCTGCCGAGAATCGAGGAGAGACATATCAGAGTGATACTGCTCAGACTCTCGGACTTTAACTTTCCCAACACGGTATATAGTCCAAAGGTCAAGGATGCGACAATACCAAGACCGAGGCTCACTGCAGTATCTCCCCCTACATTTCCCTTATAAATGATAAGTGTGATTCCAACAATACCGAGCACCATACAAGCTATCCTATCGCGGGACACCTTTTCCTTCAGCATAAATGAAGAAAACAACAGCACAAATATTGGATTTGAGCTTATCAGTATCGCAGCTGTGGAAGCCTTACCCATGCTTATTGCCAGCTGCAGGCTTCCCATGCTTATAAATATATTTAGTATTCCCAAGCCTAAAAAAAATAATAAATCCTTTGGCTGTATCCTCTCTCTTTTCTTAATCACCAAAGGCAGCAATACAGCCCCTCCGATAAGAAACCTGAGAAATGTCAGCTGCAGCGGATTTATCTGATCTTTTATAGTACTTGATACCACTTCCAGCGTGCTGAAAATCAACACCGTTATCCCCAGCAACACATATCCCTTATATTTCATTACTACCCCCATAACAATGAGTTAAATCACTAATATACTTATGCATCTTTCTGAAGCTTTTGCAATAAATTCATCAATTATTTCAGGACTGAGATATTTGTACTCCCTATCCAGTTGCAAAGGCTTCCCGTTGTAAAACTCCACAATGCGGTTCTTGCATTCATATATATAGTCGGTATCAAACTCATAGAAAAAATTTATTTTACCCTCAAAGCTATTAAGCTGCTCAACAAGCTCTGTACCCTTGTCTTTAAGATACTCAAAATCAAGAGAATACATCTCTTCTCTTATAAAATCTACAAAATCCTTTTCTGGATCTTCAAATTCACTTTCATATTTGCTTTTAAAAGGTCTGAAATACTCTTCCAACCATAATTGATCAACTACTAAATGAAAATAATAACCCCACAAGAAAGACCTTGTGCCGTCAGATCTGATCATGATTTTTTCCGGCAACAAATAATTATCGAAAAAAACAGACTCATCAATATATGCAACATCTCCGCCATCCTGCTGTCTGCAGTGAGTCAATTCTTTCGAAGGAGTATATTCCCTCGCACTCTCATCAGGCACACCAGAATCCGGCGCAATACTTCCAACCAAAAAATAAGGAAAATCAATTCCCGATATTTTCTCTTTAATTCTCTCAGCTACTCTCAAATGCGTAAGCCACGAAGCCATATGCTTGACCCTCCAGACCAGAGTTGTATTATCTCTATATTAATATCCCTACTACTATTATTCGACAAACACAGCCAAATATCTAACTAGATTCTATCACAAATCATATGAACATAGAATACATAATGTGTAATATAGCAAAAAAGGTTTTACACAAGAAAGGTTTTACACTTAGAAAATCCCTTTTGCGGTGGTTCGCCGGCTGAGGCGCTCCAGAAAGCAAAAGCTTTG